>NZ_MCUF01000029.1:47293-97861 GCF_002873615.1 Shewanella sp. 10N.286.51.B7 | reverse complement strand
TGTGGACGATATGCCCATGTACCCTTACAAGGATAGTAAAAAATAGGTCATTGCTAAGCGCCTAATTTCTCTTAAATGAGAGCAGATAGCCCGTTACTTACGTAGCGGGCTTTTTTGTGTCTGGAATTTGAGTGAGTTCGTTAACGGCTAAAGCTAATAAACAATATGGCTAGAATGCCCATGAGCTCTTACAAGGAAATGTAGGTCATCGACATGCGCCCAATCTTTTAAAGAGTAAATGGCTTAGTTATTGATTTTTTAGGTGTATTTGTCACTGTAATTTGAAGTTCGAAGATAGTAATTATTATTTAAAACCTTACTATTATGAATTATTCCCTATTAATCGTTGATGTTTAATATAGGTCAGCTATCTTGATAGGCAATTCAACAGGTTTTATATATTTGGCTTAGTTTTCAAGTCAGCATTTTAGGGAAAAAAATGAAATTAGAAATGATTTGTACTGGTGAAGAAGTTTTATCTGGCCAGATTATTGATACCAATGCTGCGTGGGTTGCAAACACCATGATGGAGTTGGGAATTGAGACTCAACATAGAATCACGGTGGGTGATCGACTTGAAGATCTTAAGAACGCCTTTATTGAACGAAGCCATCATGCGGACGTAATCATTGTTAATGGTGGCTTAGGACCTACTAGTGACGACATGTCTGCAGAAGCTATGGCTTTGGCTAAGAGTGAAGAATTAGTTGAAAATATCGAGTGGCGTGAGACGCTCGTTAACTGGTTTGCTCGTAATAATAGAACAATGGCTAAGAGCAATTTAAAACAAGCTTGGTTGCCTGAGTCGGCTGTGATGGTAGATAACCCCGTGGGAACGGCCTGTGGCTTCAGAGTTAAGCTCAATAAGGCCTGGTTGTTCTTTACTCCAGGCGTGCCTTTCGAATTAAAGCACATGATTAAAGAGCAATTCATCCCTTTTATCAAAGAAGAGTATGGCATCAGCGAGAATACGTCGCTTAAAAAATTACTCACAATTGGTCATGGAGAATCCTCACTAGAGGATAGTTTGTCACCATTAAATCTTCCAGATGGGATTACGTTAGGTTATCGCTCTTCAATGCCGCACATTGAAATCAAGATTTTTGCACGTGGGGACAAAGCAATAAGCAAACTCCCTAGTGTGACTAAAAAAGTTAAATCAATTCTTGGAATCGCGGTTGTAGCAGAAGACAGGCCTACTTTAGCCGCTGAGATCCATAATAGATTATATCAGTCTGGTTTCAGCTTAAGCATTGCTGAATCTTGTACTGGAGGGTTGATCACCAGTCAATTAATTGATTTTGCAGGCAGCTCTTCTTATCTTCATCATGGATTGGTGACCTACAGTAATGAATCTAAGGTAAAAATATTGGGCGTAAATCCGCAAATACTTGATGATTATGGGGCTGTTTCTATTGCCACTGTGGAAGCGATGGCGAGAGGAGCAAGAGATATTCTAGACAGTGATTTTGCATTATCTACCAGCGGAATAGCAGGTCCAGATGGCGGTTCTGATGATAAGCCTGTTGGCACTGTTGCAATAGCTTTAGCCACTAAGCACGCAGTATATAGTCAGATGATTAAGTTACCGAGCCGATCTAGGCAACTGGTGCGAAGTATCAGTGCCGCAATTGCCTATGATATGTTACGTCGTGCTTTGCTTGGTGAAGCTGTCATTGTTGATTACCCATCAATATCTCGATTTGCAAAGTAAATTACACCGATAAATGATCTAGTTCGCTAGTTCGCTAGATCGTTTATCTAATAGTTAAAAACTGGTTGTTGTGACGACATCGTATAAATCTACTTGGTGTTGATTTATGCCATTAACGTCTTCATTTTCTGGTGCTTTGAGCAAGCTAATTTTATTGCTCACTTGAATCACTTCCAATAACGTTGGTTCATCTGGTGGCATTAGAGTGGACATCACGGTATTTCTTAACGGTATATTTTTAAGCTTGATATGTTGAAAGATATCGCCTTTTTTAACGCCATGCATAGTGCCGATATTTATAGTGATAAACTCATCATCTCGATTTATTACCGTTGCTTTAGTTGCCTCACAACTCAATGTTTGGTTAATGTCTTGCGAGACTTTAAACAGAGTATCAACGATGGCTTTACCGTATTCACTTCGCCAAAATAAACTATTTGATAAATCAACTTTAGAGTAAGAGTCGAAGCTCCAACCTCCCTCACCATGGTATTCATCTTCTAGAAGTATGCTGTCGCTAATTCTATCGTACATAAACACTTTAATAGTGAAGTTACGCTTTGGATAAATCGTATTGGTTAATAAAGCTGACTTTATTTCATTATATAAACCTATATCGCGTATATAACCAAAGACTAAATATTGGCTTTGAAATTGGCTATTCAACCTATGTGAGATACTTTGAATGGTCTTTAGATTTATGCTGTCAAAGCTGGTCACAGGCTTAAACACCATCTGAGGTATCAGTTCTTCAACAAAGACGCTTGGTTGGTTGCTGAGTTCGTTTTTGAATCTAGAGGCTACATGAAATGGCAAAGTGTATATATCACCAGGCGCAGCCTGTTCAGGGGTCATCAAAGGAAACTGGGCAATGATTAGCTGTTTGGAATAAGCATCTTTAATGCAATTCGATTTAGAATGAAGATTCACCTTGAGATTAACGGTTAACTTACCTGCGGTTATCGTTTCATTAAGAATGACAATCTCACTGATTTGCTGTTTCGATACAATATTGCTTTTACTACTCGTAAGAATGCCATCTCTTACCGTATTTTCGATACTAATGTAACTACTTGCTTGAAGTGAGGCGTTTTCAATTGCTTGTTCAATAGCTAATTTACGCACGTCATTATAATCATCACCGTCATAGGGAATTGATGCTTGGCCTAAATACCACTGTGCATAGGACATTGATGGTAAGCAGAGCATTAATATTGCACATAGTATTTGCTTCATTGATTAGCCAAACACATTAAGCAGTTTAGAAATTAGCGATGGATCTTGATTGTCTTGTTGCTCTCCCTTGCCACTGACTTCAATCACTGTATTTCCGACCATGCTTGAATCAATTGAATGATCCGAGCCAATATCTGTCACTCTAATTTCACCTGAAAAGCGCACATATTCGTCGCCTTTATTCAGTTTTAGCCACTTTTCCCCAGCAACGACTAAGTTACCGTTAGGGAGTTTTTCTCTTACTGCAACAGTAATGGTACCAGAGAGAGAGTTATTGTGATTACTTGCAGAGGAGCTATCAAAGCTTTTATCTTGAGAGTAATCGGCGCTGAGATTGTTCTCATCGATGTTGATATTACCAGCGGTTATATTGGGGGATAACTCGAAATCATTTGAGCTATCTCTGGTATAGCTAACTGATTTTTTCGACGTCATCTCTTCATTTAATCTGATTAAGATCATATCACCAATATCATAACGATTATTGTTTTGATAAATATCATATACGCTGTCAGGGTTAAATATTGAGCCAGTAATTTGCTGCGCCTGTTGAATATTATTATTTCTGACAGGGCGATATTGAGGATCCCCTTTCATCACTTCGTCATCCGTTTCAATAACATTAACTGTGGTGTTTTCTTTAGTCGGTACTTTTATTTCAGCGACTTCAGTCGTTGTACAAGCTGACATACTTAATAGAATGAATGCTGCAAACGTGATTGTTAATTTCATTTCTGAACAACTGTGTTGAGGGTTTTATAAATTTTAACGTCAATTGAACTATGATATCTATCTTCTACACAGTAACTTCATTATCTTTACGCTTATTTACTAATATTAATGTTATTTGTTACTAACTATTGATATATATTGTTTGTGTGAGGTGTTGCATCTGTTTTAAAGTTTTTATATTTGAAACGTAATATATGGACTTGTTGTGGATATATATTATTTGGTGGGATTTATACTTGCTTGCTATTAACTGTGTCATTTGTATTGGCTTTGTATTATTAATTGTATACTATAAATTTGCAGGTGTATTTATATTTACACATGTTTTTGGTGAATGAAATATTTTAAAAGTCTATTCTAACTTTACTTGGTTAAATACTATTATGACTCAGCAAGAATCTTTGTCTGCACTATCTAGCTCAACTGAATTAATCAAATCTGATAAAATAATTCAATCCCAATCGAGTGGTGACTCCGATACATTTGCTGATATTCTGACAAGTGTCTCTAAAGTTAAGAGTGTCGGCAGTGCTGTGCTTGAATCTAGTTCAACCTCTGAAACTTTTTCGGTAGACTCTTTGCAGCAACAAATACTGGCTGAGACTGGGCTAGGTAATTCAAGTATCTTATCGCTAAATATGAATAGCAGTATGATTATGGAGTTACAACAAGGCTTATTATCATCATTACAAACCAGTATGCTCAAAACTGCTGTCACCAATGCAGTAGGCGAAAATACATCCGTTTCAGCTAAGGTCAGTTCCGAAGAAGTAAGCTCGTTAATAAGTAATGCGACACCAGAAGAATCTAATATTGGTGAAGATATTTATAAATTCTCTTTTGGTGAAGACGGTTTTGATCAAAAAGATGTTATCGATTCAGTAAATATCTTAAATCATACCCCAATATTATCTTATATTTACCAAGAAACCACCGATACTGAAATAAGCCCAGCTTCGACATTAGCAGGTAGTTTAATTTATTCTGATTATGTTGGTGCGGGTTCTACAGCGATTAAATTAATTATGGATTATTTTGCAGAAACTAATGCTGGAGGTATTGCAGCAGGAGTTAGTTCTTTTCTTTCAGATGATAATGATAAAGGTACTTAATATCTTTATTGCGTAGAATCGTGCAACGTTTAATTCGCGGGTTAAGTATATGCTATTTATTATTTTTGATTTATTTTTGAAATATTTTATTGGTAATTAATATGAAAATAATACTTCTTATGACTTGGTTTATATTAAGTGGTTGTGAAGCTTTAAATAGTCAACCAGCGCAATATCATCCAACTGATTTTCCTGTTTTAAATGCTGTAGGTTATGCACCTATTGAGAAGCAACCTGCAGAAATGCGTTCAGAGCAGATTTTAATGGCTATGGAAGCGTCAAAAATCTTGGCGTATAGAGAATTAGCCGAACAAGTCTACGGATTACAGCTAAACTCGCAAACAGCAATACAAGGTCACTCGCTGAATAATATCGCCACCAAGATTAAAGTTTCTGGTGTGATAAAGGGAGCCAAAGTTGTTAAGGCTTATCCAATAGACGGCTTTTATGTCACCGAATTGGAGCTAGATTTTAAGCTGGTGCGAGATTTGTATATGCAGTCAGAAAACCCAGTGCACTCTAGCACCTTGGTGGTTGAGCCAGTAAAAAACTTTTAATCCATTCGATCTTTGATGAATATGGCTAGTTTTATTAAAAGTAGACAATGTTTTGTTAATAGAACTTGTCTGCTTACTTTGAGATTTTCACGTTACCGGCGTTTTAGTTGCAGGTGTACTTTGTAACTTAGTTGCTCATTTCTAACATGGTTTTCTCTTCCTTTATGGGATTACTGACATAAAAAAGCGCCAGTCGGCGCTTTTAAATTAACGTAGGTTAGTTCAAATTAAAATGTTAGAACTTAATCACTATTTTACCTTTTTGTACTTCAATGGCTTTAGTCATCGAAGCCATTAGTGCTTGATTGGAGTCATTGGTGTCGAGCACATAGACGGGTTGTGATTCCAAAAACGTTCGCAAAAATATCATTAATTGTGGCGTAATCGGTTTAAGCATCTGTTCAATATCTGCAGGCTCAGATTTAACGCTAACCAAGTCGAGCTTCTTTAGAAAGATGCTTTTACTTTCTACGTCATACCATGGCTCTGCTTCAAAAGTGATTTCCATATCTGCTGAGATTGACTTAAAGGGATTTTTTACCCCCATCTCAGTTAATGCAGTAACAGAAATAGTATTTGGTTTATGACCTAACTCTACTTCCATATCATTGAGTTTAAGTTGTAATCCGAAGATTTGATTACCTTGAGAGACCTCATAATGCATTTCATTATTAAGATAATCTTCTACTTCCGACTCAGTGATACTGTACTGACTAGCACAGCCAGTCAGTAACAACATGCAACAGATTAGTATTGTTTTGAACAATGTCATTATCCTGTGTTTCTCATTCCTGCTGCTACACCAGCAATGGTGAGCATTAATGCTAACTCCACTTGCTTTGAAGCTTGTTCTTCATTACGAGTACGGCTTAGCAGTTCTGCTTGTAAAAAGTTTAGCGGGTCAATGTAAGGGTTACGAAGCTTAACTGACTCTCTATTCCACGGAGTATGCGACATTAACTCTTCTGATTCCGTTAACGATAATACTGCTTCAGTACCTAATTGTAGACTCGTACGGAGTTTTTTACCTAAATGATGTAAATCTTCTGGGACCAGTGTACTTTCATAGTATCGCGCTAGGTTAGGCTCTGCTTTCATATAAACCATTTCTAGCATTGATATGCGGGTTTCAAAGAATGGCCATTGCTGTTCCATTTCTTTTAAAAGCTCAGTTTCACCACGCTCATTTGCCGCAGTTAATGCCTCGCCCGAGCCAAGCCAAGCAGGTAACATCAATCGGTTCTGTGACCATGCGAATATCCAAGGAATAGCGCGAAGGCTTTCAATCCCGCCATCAACTCTTCTTTTAGCTGGTCGGCTACCAAGAGGCAGTTTACCTAGCTCCACTTCTGGGGTTGCAGCTCTGAAATAAGCCACAAAATCAGGCTCCTCACGAACGATTCCGCGATAAGCTTTAACTGAGTCATCGGCAATACGCTGCATGCAATCACGCCATTCTTGTTTTGGCTCTGGAGGAGGTAATAAAGTCGCCTCCATTACAGCTGATGTGTAAAGCGCTAAACTTTGTACGGCAACTTTGGGTAAGCCGAATTTAAAGCGGATCATCTCACCCTGTTCAGTAACTCGGATACGGCCGTCAACCGAGCCTGGAGGTTGAGACAAAATTGCTTTGTGAGCTGGCCCGCCACCACGTCCAATAGAACCACCGCGACCATGGAACAGCATTAGTTTAACGTCAGCTTTTTTACACACAGCGACGAGTTGTTCCTGAGCATGGTATTGTGCCCAAGCTGCTGCCATGACTCCAGCATCTTTCGCAGAGTCTGAATAACCAATCATTACTTCTTGCATACCTTTGGTGTAACCACGGTACCAATCAATATCGAGTAATTGTGTCATACAGTCAGCGGCAGTGTTTAAATCGCTTAATGTTTCAAACAATGGCACCACACGCATTGGATGCTGGCAGCCCGTTTCTTTTAATAGCAATAATACAGCTAGCACGTCAGAAGGTTTACTCGCCATTGAGATAACGTACGAGCCCAGTGCCGTAGCTGGTTGAGTTGCGACTAGCTGACATGTTTTAATGACTTCTTGAACGTCAGCAGAAGGCTGCCAAGCAGAAGGGATCAATGGGCGACGACTGGTGAGCTCTCTGAGCAAGAAGGCTTGTTTTTCATTTTCGTCCCAATGATCGTAATCACCCATGCCTAAGTAGCGAGTCAGCTCAGCGATGACATCGCTATGACGCTCGGCATCTTGGCGAATATCTAGTCGCAGCATATGAATGCCAAAACAGGCTAAACGGCGCAACATATCTAGTAATAAACCATTGGCTATTAAACGCATGCCTGACTCTGACAAACTGCGATATAGCAATTCAAGTGGCTGTTTTAAATCATCTAGTTCCCATACCAAGTCATTATAGTTTACGTCGACTTGATGGCCTTCAAGGCGCGCATTTAGGTAGTCAATCGTGTTACGGAGTTTATGACGTAGGTGCCTTAACACATCGCGGTATGGCTCTTTACTGTTTGGAACGAGTGCCATTAACTCTGCGTTGGCATCTTCCATGGAGAGTTCATTAACCAATGAAACTACATCCTTTAAATATAATCTTGCCGCTGCATGGCGGTTGCGTAAGAGGACTTCCTCAGTCACGACTGAGGTGACAAATGGGTTACCATCTCTATCGCCACCCATCCAACTTGAGAATCTAACAGGGCAAATATCTGCTGGAATTTGTTGACCTGTTTTAGCTTCTACGTGATCATTTAATTGGCGTAAAAAGTCAGGTACTGCCTGCCATAGAGAAGCTTCAATAGTGCTTAACCCCCAGCGAGCTTCATCGACAGGTGTTGGTCGCTCATTACGAATTTCATTGGTATGCCAAATTTGGGCTATCAATTGACGTAATCTTAAATGAGATTGATTTCTTTCTCGCTCTGTTAATTGCTTATTTTCTTGCTCAGTGAGGCAATCGACAACGGCCGAATACTTTTGAATTAATGTTCGGCGGGAGATTTCTGTTGGATGCGCGGTTAACACCAAATCAATATCAAGTGTCTTTAAGCAATTGATAACATCTTGTTCATTGGCATTACTATTAAGCATTCTTCCTAGTAACTGCTCTACTGGGTCGGGCACACAAACTAGCTCATCACAGTTACGGCTTATGGTGTGAAATTGTTCTGCAATATTGGCTAGATTTAAGAATTGGTTAAAGGCTTTCGCAAAAGGAACCAGTTCTTCGTCTGGTAAGGAATTCAATAAAGTGAGCATTTGCTGTCTTGAGTCAGCGTCGCCTTGGCGAGACTCTTTTGCAAGAATACGGATTTGCTCTACTTTTTCGAGAAATGCTTCGCCAAGGTGATCACGCATCGTGTCACCCAGAATCTGCCCTAAGCTACTCACATTCGAACGCAAAGAAGCGTACATGTCGGCGGTTTGCTCTGCCATAATTACTCCATAAGTTAACTTAATTAGCCGTTACAATATCAGACTTTAGCTAGCACAATAGCGAGGTGCGAGGGTATCGGTCAATGGCTTCTTCTATTAATTAAAATACATAATCGATTAACGCTGATGTTCATCACAACTATTTAATACAAGCCTGATAAATAAGCTTTTTCATTAACTCAACAGTTGGCGTTAAATACTCTAAGCCAATGTATTCATCTGGCTGGTGGGCTTGATTAATACTGCCTGGTCCCATCACCAAAGTTTGACAGCCAAGCTGTTTAATATAGGGTGCTTCGGTGGCATAATTGACGACTTCAGCTTGAGTGTTAGATATTTCAGCGACTAACTCTGTCCAGTAGCTATCAACTTTGCCAGCGAATGACTCAGAACCAGGATATAAAGTCGATATTTCGATACTGCCTGGATACTGCTTATTAATTTCAGATAAATAGTTAATCACCATTAATTCTAAATCGGCTAATTCCATCCCAGGAAGAGGGCGAATATCTAAGTGTAAATCGCAGCAACCACATATACGGTTGGCGGCATCACCACCATGTATATGACCAAAATTCATGGTTGGATAAGGCACACTAAAAGCATCTTCGCGATAATTTTCACTTAAATGCTGTTTAAGCTTCATTAGTTGGCCAACCACTTGGTGCATGATTTCGATGGCGTTCAAACCACGAGCTGGATCAGAAGAATGGCCGCTGCGGCCAATCACTCGGATCCCCTGAGCTAAATGCCCTTTATGCATATATACCGGTTTTAAACTGGTGGGCTCTCCAATGATGGCGTAGTCAGGCGCAATACTTTTAGCATCCGCAAATGCTTTAGCACCATTCATCGTTGTTTCTTCATCGGCGCTTGCAAAAATATGTAGCGGACGTTTTAACTCATGCAAAGGTATGCTTTTGAGTGCTTCCATAATGAGTGCAAAAAAACCTTTCATATCGCAGGTACCTAATCCATACCAGCGATTATCTTTTTCGGTTAGCTCAAATGGGCTTTGACTCCATCGGCCTTCATCGAAAGGTACTGTATCAGTGTGTCCAGCCAGCAATAACCCACCTTTACCTGAACCAATGGTCGCGACCAAATTTTGCTTACCACGACTGTCAGCAACAGTATGTACCGTGCAGTCAAAACCCATCTCTGAAAACCAAGATTGCAGAAGTTCAATAACTGCATGGTTACTCATATCCTGTTCTGCTTCTAATGCACTAATAGATGGTAGTGCAATCAGCTGTTTAAAAGCATCTTTTAGTTCTGGCAATGAATTCATAGGAACCTTTTTAGCTATCGCAATAAAATATGTATTCATTATTATTGCATAAGTAATAATTTGTGTTAGTCTAGCAAACAGCTAAGGTATTCACCATAACTTGATAACGATTTAAGAATTATAGATATGTATTTAATTGCGATTCAACTCACTGTAACAGATCCCAAGGTAAACTATCTTCGACGATAGTTTTATTCTCGAGCGCCCTGCTCACGTATTGATTCATCTTCAACATTTTACTTACTTAAAGACGACAAAATAATGAAAAATATCGCAATTATTGGTGCAAGTGGTTATACCGGCGCACAAATCACCGCTCTTATTGATGCTGACGCGTCATTATCAATTCAAGGCTTGTACGTGTCAGAGAACAGTCTTGATAAAGGTCGTTTACTTGCGGACTTGTATCCAACTTATCAACATATTCAAATTCCTTTGTCTCCATTATCTGCTGCTGAAAAACAGACCATTGTCGAGCAAGCTGATGCTGTGGTACTTGCCACTGAACATTCTGTTAGCTTAGAACTTGCTGCTTTCTTTTATCAACAGGGCTTAGCGGTATTTGATTTAAGTGGTGCGTATCGTTTTGCTGATGTTGAGCAGTACCCTAAATGGTATGGCTTTGAGCACACACAAGCTGCTGTACTCGCTGATGCGGTTTACGGTTTAGCTGAATGGAATCATGAGCAAATTGCACAAAGTAAAATGATTGCGGTTCCTGGTTGTTATCCAACAGCATCATTAACGGCGCTTAAACCTTTAAAACCAATGTTAACTGACGCATATCCAGTGATTAATGCCGTCAGTGGTGTGACTGGCGCGGGCAGAAAAGCACAGTTGCATACCAGTTTTTGTGAGGTGAGCTTAACGCCATATGGCGTTTTAGGTCATAGGCATCAACCTGAAATTGCCACGCAATTAGGGCAAGAAGTTATTTTTACGCCGCATTTAGGTAATTTTAAACGTGGGATTTTAGCTACGATTACTGTGCAATTAGCCAAAGGGACAACCGAAGCTGATATTGCTGCAGCATATCAAATCTATGACGATTGCCCGTTAGTCAGTGTGAAGCATAATCAATTTCCTAAAGTTGATGATGTCGTTAACACACCCAATTGTATCGTCGGTTGGAAATATGATCCGCAAAGCAATTACCTTGTGGTTGCCAGTGCAATCGATAACTTAATGAAAGGTGCTGCTAGCCAAGGCTTACAGTGCATTAAAATTCACTTTGGTCTTTAACAGGAAGTAACAATATGTCAAATAACAAGCCTGTTATTGTGCTTAAAGTGGGCGGCGCATTATTACAATCAGCTTCAGGCATGGCAGAGTTAATGTCTGTTGTCGCAGAAATGATGTCACAGAAGCAAAAGGTTATTTTTGTTCATGGTGGTGGTTGCTTGGTGGATGAGCAATTAACTGCAAACGGAAAAGAAACGATTAAGCTTGATGGCTTACGGGTAACACCTGCCGATCAAATCCCAATTGTTGTTGGTGCACTAGCTGGAACAGCTAACAAGTTATTACAAGCTGCAGCCATTGAGGCTGGCATTGTTTCAGTGGGTATGAGTTTAGCGGACGGTAATACTGTTCATGCATCAATAAAAAATGAAAACCTAGGCTTAGTAGGTGAAGTCTCCCCGAACGACCCTAGTTATTTAAATTATTTACTATCACAGGGCTGGTTGCCGATTTGTAGCTCGATTGCTGTCTCTTCGCAAGGTGAAATGCTCAATGTCAATGCAGATCAAGCTGCGACAGCACTTGCCAAATTAGTTGAAGGTCAATTAGTGCTGTTATCTGATGTACCAGGTGTATTAGATGGCAATAAAGAGTTAATTACTGAGCTAAATCAACAACAGATTTCAGATTTAGTTCAGCAAGGCGTGATAGAAAAAGGAATGAAGGTCAAAGTAGAAGCGGCATTAGAAGTTGCTCAGTGGATGGGGAAACCAGTGCAAGTTGCATCTTGGAAACAACCTCAACAATTAATTGCCTTAACGAACGGACAATCCGTTGGCACTCAAATTCAGCCATAGGAGTTAAATACTAATGGAACATTTATTATCAATTAAAAATTTATCGCAAACTGAACTGCTCGATTTATTAGCGTTAGCGAAAAAAATCAAAGCTAATCCAGCAGATTACAACCAAGCATTAGCAGGCAAAAGTGTCGTAATGCTGTTTGAAAAACCTTCGCTGCGAACCCGCGTTAGCTTTGACATTGGTATTAATAAACTCGGTGGCCATGCTGTTTATCTTGATCAGCAAAATGGCGCATTAGGTAAACGTGAGCCTGTTTCAGATTTTGCGACTAATATTTCTTGTTGGGCAGACGCGATAGTCGCGAGAACCTTTTCGCATACTACCATTGCGGGCTTAGCCGAACATGCTTCTGTCCCTGTTATTAATGCCTTATGTAACTTATACCACCCGTGCCAAGGTTTAGCTGACTTCCTAACATTGTCTGAAAAATTTGATGATGTCAGTAAAGTGAAATTAGCTTACTTAGGTGATGGTAATAATGTCACTCACTCTTTGATGTATGGCGCAGCGATTCTAGGCGCGACGATGACAGTCGTGTGTCCTCCGGGGCATTTCCCTGATGGCCAAGTAGTTTGTGAAGTTCAAGCATTAGCGGCTAAACATGGCGGTCAGCTTATTTTGACCTCAGACGTTAATGAAATGGGGCCGCAAGATGCGATTTATACTGATACTTGGATCTCTATGGGTGATGACACTTCGATGGCAGAAATTGAAGCTAAATTTAAACCATACCAAGTAAACATTGAGCTGATGACAAAAGTGGGCGCTAACTTCTTTATGCATTGTTTACCAGCATACAGAGAAGTAGAAGCAACTGCGGAAGTGGTTGATGGTGAAGGCTCACTCATTCTGCAACAAGCTGAAAATAGAATGCATGCGCAAAATGCAGTGCTAGTGACCTTGTTGGGTTAATTGAAAATTTCGTTGGTTGGCTAAAAGCGAACCTACTTTACACAGTTTATGTTAGGAAAAATTAAAGATGTCTATTGAAACACAAACCAGTATTAAGAAAGTTGTATTAGCGTATTCAGGTGGTTTAGATACCTCAGCGATTATCCCATGGTTGAAGGAGACCTACGATAACTGCGAAATTATCGCATTTTGTGCTGATGTCGGTCAGGGGGCAGAAGAGCTTGAAGGTTTGCATGAAAAAGCTATCGAGTCTGGTGCTTCTGAATGTTATATCGTCGACTTAAAAGAAGAGCTGGTGGCTGATTACATCTACCCAACGATTGCAACGGGCGCAATTTACGAAGGGACTTATTTACTAGGAACGTCAATGGCGCGTCCTATTATTGCTAAAGCACAAGTCGAAGTGGCTCGTAAAGTGGGTGCTGATGCAGTTTGTCATGGTTGTACTGGTAAAGGTAATGACCAAGTTCGTTTTGAAGGTTGTTTTGCTGCGCTTGCTCCAGATTTAAAAGTCATTGCACCTTGGCGTGAGTGGTCAATGGTGAGCCGTGAAGATTTATTAGATTACTTAGCTGAAAGAAACATTGAAACCACAGCTTCGGCGACCAAAATCTATAGTCGTGATGCTAATGCTTGGCATATCTCGCATGAAGGTGGCGAGCTAGAGGACCCATGGAACGAGCCAAGCAAAGAAGTGTGGACCATGACGGTTGCACCAGAAGATGCGCCGAATACGCCAGAGTATGTTGCGTTAAATATTGAAAATGGCCGTGTGACTCATGTTGACGGTGTGGCTTTATCTCCATACGCAGCATTAATGCAGTTAAACGAACTTGCTGCCGCGCATGGTGTTGGCCGTATCGACATTACTGAGAACCGTTTGGTTGGCATGAAGTCTCGTGGTTGTTATGAAACACCAGGCGGCACTGTGATGTTTGCTGGTCTTCGTGCCATTGAAGAGTTAGTACTTGATAAAACAAGTCGTGAGTGGCGTGAACAGGTTGGTGCCCAAATGGCTCATTTGGTCTATGACGGTCGTTGGTTTACACCGCTGTGTAATTCATTGATTGCTGCGTCAGAAGCATTAGCTGGGCTGGTTAACGGTGAAGTTGTGATTAAGCTTTACAAAGGTCAAGCAAGTGTTGTTAAAAAGCGTTCTCCAAATAGCTTATATTCAGAAGAGTTTGCGACGTTTGGTGACGATAATGTTTACGACCAAAAAGATGCAGAAGGCTTTATTCGCCTTTATTCTTTATCAAGCCGTATCAGAGCACTTAACAGCAAATAAGCTCAGCTGTTAAGAGTAAACAAACGGGGCTGATATAAGCCCCGTTTTTGTCAGATTAATGTAATTGAATTAAAGAATTTAAAGAGGGTATCGACATGGCGTTATGGGGCGGAAGATTCAGTCAAGAAAGCAGCGCATTATTTAAGTTATTTAATGACTCACTGCCAGTAGATTATCGTTTAATTGAAGAAGATATTGTCGGCTCGATTGCTTGGGCTACGGCGATTACTTCAGTGGGTATTTTAACCCAACAAGAATGTGAGCAATTACATGCAGCATTAAACGAGCTACTTGCTGAAGTTGCTGATAAGCCAGAAGCCATTATTGCTTCAGGTGCTGAAGATATTCATAGTTTTGTGGAACAATCTTTGATTGCTAAAGTGGGCGATTTAGGTAAAAAACTGCACACAGGACGCTCTCGTAATGACCAAGTGGCGACAGATTTAAAGCTATGGTGTAGAAAAGAGGGTGAGCAATCACTTGCGCTGCTGCAAAAGCTTAGAGGTGCATTAATTGACCTTGCTGCACGTGAAATAGATGCTGTTATGCCAGGTTACACCCATTTACAAAGAGCTCAGCCAGTATTATTTGGTCACTGGTGTTTAGCTTATGTAGAAATGTTTGAACGTGATATTAGTCGTTTAGAAGATGCATTAAAGCGTGCTGACACGTGTCCTTTAGGTTCAGGCGCATTAGCTGGTACAGCTTATCCAATGGATAGACATGCCATTGCTGAATCTCTCGGGTTTGCGGCGCCAACATTAAATAGCCTTGATACCGTATCAGACCGCGACCATGTGATTGAGTTATGCAGTGATGCATCTATCAGCATGATGCACTTAAGCCGTATGGCTGAAGATTTAATTTTCTTTAACAGCGGTGAAGCGGGCTTCATTGATTTAGATGATGAAGTGACATCTGGTTCATCATTAATGCCACAAAAGAAAAACCCTGATGCACTTGAGCTTATTAGAGGTAAAACTGGCCGTGTTTATGGCAGCTTAATGGGCATTTTAACCACCATGAAAGCATTACCTTTGGCTTATAACAAAGACATGCAGGAAGATAAAGAAGGCTTATTCGATGTGATGGATAGCTGGTCTATCTGTCTTGAGATGGCTGCACTTGTGTTAAGCGGCCTACAAGTTAATCGTGAAAGAACCTTAGCTGCAGCGCAACAGGGTTACGCTAACTCTACAGAATTAGCTGATTATCTTGTTGCTAAAGGAATGCCATTCAGAGAAGCGCATCATGTAGTGGGCGAGGTGGTAGTGGTTGCTATTGGTAAGCAAACACCGTTAGAAGAATTACCACTTGCTGAATTAAAGCAATTTAGCGACGTCATTGAAGATGATGTATATGCCTGTTTAACTATTGAATCTTGTTTGGAAAAACGTGAAGCATTAGGTGGTACATCTATTCTTCAAGTGAAACAAGCATTGGCAGTTAAACAAGGTCAGTAATCACCAGCGTTAGCTGAATGGTAACGCTTAACATTATAAACATTATAAAAGCCCTGAGTTAATCATTAACTCAGGGCTTTTTGTTATGTCAGATTAACTTTTAGAATAAAGCGATTACTGAAATAAATCATCTGTTGGGTTTTCGATGAAAATATTTTCATCTGTTATCTCTTCTTTTGCGTATTCTTTTGGCTCAGTGCCCTCAACAAAATACTCAAAAGAGGTGGTATGATCCGTCTTACGGGTCAGTAGACCCGTTGCCAAATCGATACGTGCGGAGATAATGCCTTTAGGCGGAATCGTTGTCTTTTCCTCAGTGCCTTTGAGCGCCTGATTCATAAAGTCATTCCAACCCGGTCCTGCGGTTTTCGCACCCGCTTCAGCACCTGATATTTGGTTTTCTGGCCCATCAGCTACCCAACTTGTGCGACCGAGTCTGCGGCTATGATCATCAAATCCAACCCAGAACGTAGAGGTTAATGTTGGATTAAATCCACTAAACCAAGTGTCACGAGATTCATTGGTTGTGCCAGTTTTACCCGCAATATCACGGCGCTTTATCAAGCGTGATGCACGCCATGCGGTACCATTCCAACCAGTGCCTTTACTCCAGTCGCCACCACCCCAAATTACACTTTTAAGAGCTTCAGTCACCAAGAACGCAGTTTGCTCAGTAATAATTCTTGGGGCAAAGCGGCTATTTTCATCACCACACAGTGGTAATGCGTTGTTGCTAGTTTCAGTCTCAATGCTCTCCTCAAGTTCAGCGCCTTGAGAGCGTGCAAATTCAGCCGCCATAGCTGCAAAAGGGTCATTCTCATCACTTGCTACTTCAGCCATTTCATCAAGGACAGCAGGCGTGCAAGCTAATAGTGGATTGGCTTTTTCGATGACATTATCAAATGAATCGGTTACTTGTGTAATGAAATATGGCTCAACTAAGTAGCCGCCATTAGTAAATACATTAAATGCAGTAACCACTTGCAAAGGTGTAACCGAAGGTGAACCTAGCGCGACAGATTCATTACGAGGTAAGTCGTCAGGATCAAAACCAAACTCAACTAACTTGGCTATGGTGTTATCTAAACCAATATGTCTCATTGTACGTACAGACATGACATTAACTGACTGGGCCAGACCTACACGTAAACGAGTTGGACCGCCATAAATATCCGGCGAGTTTTTAGGACGCCAAGCTGTACCTTGTCGAGTATCTGGTTTATTGATTGGTGCATTATTAATTAATGTTGCCAAAGTATAGTCGTCTTCAAGTGCAGCAGAGTATATGAAAGGTTTAATATTAGAACCTAACTGACGTTTGGCTTGAGTGACACGGTTATACTGACTTTGAGTAAAGCTAAAACCGCCTACAAGAGTTTTAATTGCACCATCACTAGGTTCAAGTGAAACTGTGGCACTAGAGACTTGAGGAATTTGAGAGAGTTGCCAATATTCGCCATTATTTCTAATCCACACTTTTTGACCAACAGCTAAAATATCTTCCGCTTTCTTTGGTGGTTTTCCTTGGCGTCTATCAGATATAAATTTACGAGCCCACTTTAAGCCACTCCATTCCAACAGAATTTCTTCGCCAGCGGCATTCAATACCGTTGCTTGCTGCTCATTTATCGCAATAACAGCAGCCGGCATAATGCCTTGCATAGGGCGCGTTTTTTTCAAATTAGCGATAATATCGCTGGTGGCCATACTTTCAACTGTAGGTTCTGAAGACCATAATTCGGCGATAGGCCCTCGGTAACCGTGACGCTGATCGTAAGCAAATACATTATCTCGTAATGCACTTTGGGCTTTTAATTGTAAGTCAGAAGATATGGTGGTGTAGACGTTATAGCCATTGGTATAGGCTTCTTCTTCACCGTATTGACTTACCATATACTCACGAGCCATTTCAGAAATATAGGGTGCATATAAATCAATTTCAGCACCGTGATATTTTGCTGTGATCGGTGAATTAATGGCTTCTTGATATTGCGACTCAGTGATATTGCGTTTTTCAAGCATTCTACTGAGTACCCAATTACGACGTGTTTTAGCACGCTCTGGGTTACGTATTGGATTGGCTGCAGAAGGCGCTTGGGGTAAGCCTGCAATCATTGCCATTTCAGGTAATGTCAGTTGAGTTAAATCTTTACCGTAATAAACTTGAGCAGCAGCACCGACACCATATGCGCGGTTACCTAAGAATGAACGATTCAAATAGAGTGTTAAGATTTCTTCTTTAGTAAGTGCTTTTTCAATTTTTAATGCTAAGAAAATTTCTTTGGTTTTTCGAATATAGGTTTTTTCGCGTGATAAAAAGAACCCTCGGGCTACCTGTTGAGTAATCGTACTCGCACCTTGGCTTTTTTTACCCGTGGTAATTAAAATGACCGCAGCACGAACAATACCGATAGGATCGATGCCTTTATGTTCAAAAAAGCGAGCATCTTCGGTATCCAAAACAGCATTTATTAATTGCTCAGGCACATCCTGATATTCAATTGGGATTCTTCTTTTTTCACCAAACTGAGAAATAAGTAGCCCGTCACTGCTGTATATTCTTAATGGTGTCTGTAATTTTACCGTTTTGAGTGTATTTACATCCGGTAATTCAGGCAAAAGATAATAATAAGCTGCGACAATAGTGCCGACGCCTAATAAAGTTAAGCTAAATATAGCAATAAGTATTCGTTTTAACCACTTCACCGAAATATTCCAAAAATCATAAATATGCTCGCTAGTATATAAGCGGGAGGGTTTTTGGTGAAGTAAAAACATGAAAACAAAAAAAAACAAGTTGTAAAATTTAGAAACATTTAATACAAATACTTATAACGAGTTGATTTTGTGCTAATCTATTTTAAAATATAAAAAAATAAATGCGATGACGGAATATGCTTTCTAAATTTTGGAAGCGTCAGGCTCCGCAAATGGTTGGAATCGATATTGGTTCTCATGAAGTAAAAGCCATTTTGCTTAGCAAGACCGCTGATGGATATAAAATTCTAAACTATATATCTGCTCCTTTGAGAAAAGGTGCAGTTGTCGATCATGAGATCCGTGATGCTGAAGCGGTAATTGAATCATTAAGGCATATAAGGCGTGGACTGCCAAAAGGAATTAAGTCTGCTGCTGTTGCGGTCTCTGGCTCTGCTGTAATGACAAAAGTGATTTACATGGACGCTTCATTAAATGAAGAAGAAATGGAAGCACAGATTGAAATTGAAGCAGATAACCTTATCCCTTATTCACTCGATGAAGTGAGTATCGATTTTGAAACACTCAATGCCAACACAACTGACCCGACGAAAGTTGATGTGCTATTAAGTGCTTGTCGTACCGATAATATTGATTCCAGAATGGATTCTTTGGATGCAATTGAACTTGATACTAAGGTTGTCGATGTTGAAGCTTATGCTTTAGGTCGGTCATCTGAGTTGATTCTTGCTCAGCTACCTGAAGGTGCTAACGAAAAATCAGTGGTTTTGGTGGATATCGGTGCCAATATGACTACCTTTGCAGTGGTTGAGCATGGCGAAACAACTTTTATTCGCGAGCAAGCATTTGGTGGTGAACTATTTACCCAATCAATTCTATCGTTTTACGGCATGTCTTATGATGAAGCTGAAAATGCCAAAATAACCGGTGAGTTACCACGCAATTATATGTTTGAGGTGTTATCACCTTTCCAAACACAGTTATTGCAGCAAATTAAACGAACGCTTCAAATTTATTGTACAGCCAGTGGTAAAGATAAAGTTGATTATATTGTCTTAAGTGGCGGAACGGCAAAACTTGAAGGCATGACAGCATTATTAACTAATGAATTAGGGGTGCATTCAATTGTTGCAGACCCATTCCAAGGTTGTTTACATGCTGATGTTGATATTAAAAACCAGCTAGAGCCTAGTATTAGTAAATATATGGTTGCCTGTGGTTTAGCGCTTAGGAGTTACGCTCAATGGCGAACATAAACTTACTTCCATGGCGTGAAGAGGCCAGAGAAAAACAAAAACGAGATTATATAGGTATATTAGCGTTAGTTTTCTTAGTGACGTGTTTAATTGTATTTTTAGCATTAAGCTTTATTGAGGTTGTGACTGATGATCAACGTCAACGAAATGCATATCTTCAGACTGAAATATCTTTTCTTGATAGCCAAATCGCAGAAATAAGAAAAATTACTGCACGCAAGAAAGATATTGAAAGACGTACTAAGATTATATTAAACCTACAGCAATCTCGTAATTTGCCGACACATGTTTTAGATGAACTCGTGCGTATCGTTCCACCAGGAATATATCTTTCAAGTATTGAAAAGAAAGGTAGCTTACTTTGGATTGAAGGTCGCAGTGAATCAAATAACAACGTTGCGAATATGATGAGAAAAGTCAAAACATCGCAATATTTAAATGATCCAAGCATGCAGTCGATCATTAGCCAAAACGAAAATTTAAGACAATTACAGAAGTTCAGATTAAGAGTGACCATTTTTGATGACACTCTACCAATGGATTCAACTGAAGGAGGTCGAAAATGAATCTCGACTTAGAGCAGTTTAATGATATTGATTTTGAAAACATTGGTGGTTGGCCTACTTTAGTCAAAGTTGTTTTTGCCGTTTTTCTTTCATTGACAGTGATGGGAGCGAGTTATTACTTGTTCGTATCTGATGCATTAGATGTACTCGATACAGAAGAAAGAAAAGAAATTACCTTAAGGGAAGACTTTCAAAGTAAATATCGTCTAGCTGCAAATTTGAAATTATATCGTGAGCAGTTAGTGGTAATGGAAGCGCAATTTGCAGAATTGCTAAAAATGCTACCTTCTGAAAATGAAATGCCAGGCCTATTGGATGACACCACCTTTGTTGCGACCGATGCAGGTTTACGTATTAACAGTCTGGATTGGGATACTGAAATCGAACGCGACTTCTATTTGGAGTTCCCAATTAAGCTGGCCGTAGTCGGTGATTATCACCAACTAGGTAATATGGTCAGCGGTGTAGCAAAATTACCTCGTATCGTTAGCTTGCATGACTTTGTTATCAAGCGTGATGAAAGTGGAAGTTTATCGATGGATATTCTCGCGAAAACCTATCGATTTAAAGAAGGTGCACAATTACCAGCAGATCAAAATAAGGGGAAGAAATAATGAAATTCTTGCCTTTGATGTTGGTGGTATTGATGTTAACTGGCTGTATTGGTGATCGCAGTGATTTAGAGTTGTTTGTGACAACAACTAAAGCGCAGCATATTGCTCGTATTCCTCCGTTAAAAGAAACACCTAAGTTTGAACACTTTGCCTATCAAGCAGAGTTAATGCGCAGTCCTTTTGTACCACCTTCACGAGAGCTTACCGAAGAAGTGGTGGATACCAGTAGAAATTGTCTACAACCTGATTTGAAACGCCGTAAGGGGCGCTTAGAAACATATGCGATAGACAATTTAAGAATGCGCGGTACGTTAAGTGAAGATGGCACGACTTGGGCTTTAGTAGAGTCATCTGATGCAAACGTATATCGCTTAGGGGTCGGTGAGTATCTTGGACTTTATCATGGGAAAATCGATAAAGTGACACCGCAATATATTGAAATTATAGAATTAATTCCTGATGGTTCTGGTTGCTGGGCTGAAAGAGCAAGTAACTTAGAATTAACAGGCAAATAATGTGCGAAGGATGAGGGAATAATGAAATCTTCTGCCGCGATGCAAACATCGACAAAAAAAGTCTCACTATTTAAAGCAGTATTAAGTGTTGTTTTAATGATGGGCGCACTTCCAAGTGCAATAGCCGCCAATAAGTTAATGGATGTAAAATACCATTCTGTTGTCGATCACCAATTAGAATTAGAACTTGTATTCGAGTCCGCGCTTGATAAACCTGAAGTTGATTTATCAGGATCACCAGCGCAAATCATTTTAAGTTTTGAAGACAGCATTTCAAACCTTGAAAAAGATGACATCACTATTGATAGAGTCGGTGTTGAAGGATTAAAAACAACTCAAGTCGATGGGTCTTTAAATGTTGTTGTCGATTTAACTGAAGTGAAACCGTATCAAGGAAAAGTGGTTGGCAATACCTACCGTTTAACTGTCAATGATACGGCTTCAGGCCCTGATAATGCTGATAACCCTTTTGTTAATGGCATTGATACTATTGATTTTCGCCGTAACAAAGCGGGTGGTGGAGACTTACTGATACATTTGAATAATCGCTCAGTTGCAGCCAATGTTGCCCAAGTGGGTTCGAAGTTAGAAGTGAAGCTTTATAATACAGATATTAAAAACGAGCATCTGTATGTCATGGATGTACAAGACTTTAATACTCCAGTGACCAGTTTTGAAACTTTTAAAGATGATTTAACTTCTCGTATTATGGTTGATGTCGATGGCAACTACGATTACAACTACAAACAAGAAGGCAATGTTTTTAAAGTAAGTATTAATAAAATTGAGCGCGCTGCAGTAGCTAAAGAAGATAAGAAATATAATGGCCGCTCATTATCGCTGAACTTTCAAAATATTTCAGTGAGAACTGTTTTACAGATTATTGCTGATTATAATGATTTTAACTTAGTTACAAGTGACACAGTTGAGGGCAACATTACCCTTCGTTTAGATGATGTACCTTGGGATCAGGCGCTAGACTTAATTTTACAAACAAAAGGTCTTGATAAGCGTATTGAAGGTAATATCTTGATGGTTGCGCCAAGTGAAGAGTTGGCAATACGAGAAAGACAAGATTTAGCAAATCAACAAGAAGTTAAAGAGTTAGCTCCGCTTTATTCTGAATACATTCAAGTAAACTATGCAAAAGCAGTTGATATTGCTGAATTGATGAAGAGTGCAGATTCAAGCTTGCTATCGAATCGGGGCAGCGTTGCTGTTGATGAGCGAACCAACACTTTGTTAGTTAAAGATACTGCCGAGTCTTTAGAGACAATTCATCGTCTAGTTGAAGTCCTTGATATACCGATTAAGCAGGTGTTGATTGAAGCCCGTATGGTGACTGTTAAGGATAACGTTTCAGAAGATTTAGGAATACGTTGGGGCATCACAGATCAGCAAGGTGATAAAGGCACTTCAGGCTCACTGGAAGGTGCAAATGATATTGTAACAGGTGTTATTCCTGCATTGAGCGATCGCTTAAATGTGAATTTACCTTCTTCAGCGACTAATGCGGCAAGTATTGCATTTAGTGTTGCGAAAATGGCAGATGGTACGGTACTTGATTTAGAGTTAAGTGCATTAGAACAGGAAAACAAAGGCGAGATTATTGCTAGCCCGCGTATTACAACGTCAAATCAAAAGTCAGCCTATATTGAACAAGGTGTTGAGATCCCATATGTTGAGTCAGCATCAAGTGGCGCAACAACGGTAACCTTTAAGAAAGCGGTATTATCCCTAAAAGTTACACCACAAATTACCCCAGATGACCGAGTCATTCTTGATTTAGAAATTACTCAAGATACTCGAGGTGAAACCGTTCAGACAGGTACAGGTGAAGCTGTATCGATTGATACACAACGTATCGGAACCCAGGTATTAGTTGATAATGGGGAAACGATTGTGCTTGGTGGTATTTATCAGCAAAGTTTGATTAGCCGAGTCAGTAAAGTCCCAGTTTTAGGCGATATTCCTCTAGTGGGTTTCTTATTCAGAAATACGTCTGATAGTAATGAGCGTCAAGAACTACTTATTTTTGTAACACCAAAAATTGTAACTGAAAAACTTTAAAATTAGTTTGATAAAAATACCAGCTTTTGCTGGTATTTTTTTGTCTGAAATTTAGGTAGCTGATTAATTTTATTAGTAAAAGCTTAATCTTCTCATTCTGTGCTGTTGAGGGTTTTAACTTGCATGATGGATTTATTTTGAAGAATCTGTGTTTAATTCATCAACATGACTTGCAACAATAGCCCTATAACTGAGATAATCCGTCGTCAAGTCTCATTAGAGCAAGGTTAAATTATAGGTCGGCTTGAGTTTAAGTCGATAAGGCATACATTTCATATAAGATTCAGACGTATATATAATGGCTGAAAAACGCAATATTTTTCTGGTAGGCCCAATGGGCGCAGGCAAAAGCACAATTGGTCGCCATTTGGCCCAAATGCTGCATTTAGATTTCCACGATTCAGATCACGAGATTGAGCAACGCACAGGTGCAGATATTGCCTGGGTGTTTGACGTAGAAGGCGAAGAAGGCTTTCGTGTACGTGAAGCTCAAGTCATCGCCGACCTGTCGGAAAAGCAGGGCATTGTCCTAGCTACTGGCGGCGGATCTGTACAAAGTAAAGACATTCGTAATCATTTGTCGGCTCGAGGTATTGTTGTATACCTAGAGACTACAATCGATAAGCAAGTGGCTCGTACTCAACGTGATAAACGTCGACCGTTACTACAGGTTGATGATCCACGCGAAGTGCTTGAAAATCTTGCTGATGTTCGTAATCCTTTATATGAAGAGATTGCAGACGTTATCGTTAAGACAGATGAGCAAAGTGCGAAAATAGTCGCAAATCAAATCATTGAGCAACTCGGTTTTTAGGTAGGTTTATGCAACAAGTTCAGGTTGAATTAGGTATAAGAAGTTATCCCATTTTTATTGGCCAGAATTTATTGCAGCAAAATACTTATCTCTCCGATTACCTTTCTGGTAAAAAAGCACTCATAGTCACCAATGACACTATAGCTCCGTTGTACTTAGAACAAGTCCAACAAGCTATGGTCAGTTGTGGTGAACTGGGTGTTGTTGTGCTTCCTGATGGTGAGAAATATAAAGATCTCACACATTTGGATTTAATATTTTCTGCGTTACTAGAAAATAATTTTGCACGTGATTGTGTGATAGTTGCATTAGGTGGCGGTGTCGTTGGTGACATGGCTGGCTTTGCTGCATCTTGCTATCAGCGAGGTGTGGAGTTTATACAGCTTCCCACAACACTGCTGTCCCAGGTTGACTCTTCTGTTGGTGGTAAAACCGCTGTGAATCATCCTTTGGGAAAAAATATGATTGGGGCATTTTATCAACCTCAATCAGTACTAATTGACACCAATTGTTTATCAACTTTACCTGCAAAAGAGTTTGCTGCGGGAATGGCTGAAGTCATTAAGTACGGTATCATTTGGGATGCTGACTTTTTTAGCTGGCTAGAGCAAAATGTTGAGCCGCTTAAGACGCTTGATAAAGATGCGTTAACCTATGCCATTGCTAGATGTTGTCAAATTAAAGCGGATGTCGTTGCTGAAGATGAAACTGAACGTGGTGTTAGAGCGTTATTGAACCTCGGGCATACATTTGGTCATGCGATTGAAGCTGAAATGGGCTATGGCGTATGGTTGCATGGTGAAGCTGTAGCAACTGGCACGATTATGGCCGCTTTAACATCATTAAAGTTAGGCTTAATTCAGCAAACCGACTTTGATAGAGTCACTCGCATAATGCAAGCGTTTGACTTACCAATAACTTCGCCTGAAAACATGACGTTTGATAGCTATATCAAACACATGCGACGAGATAAAAAAGTGTTAGCGGGCCAAATTCGTTTGGTGTTACCGACTTCAATAGGCACTGCTGAAGTATTTTCTGATGTAAAAGAGTCATTGCTCGCAGAAGTCATCAGTCAAGTTTAAGTTGTCGCGCAGTTTAAATGTTAGTGTAAGTCTAATGGTGGGCTTGTGGATATCCAACAAACGCTTTTGTTACCTTCGCAAGAATCGTTAGTTCAGCGACTAGAGCATATCGCGAGTTATAGCGAGCAACTTGTGCTTGTTTCAGGGGTAAGAGGTTCAGGTAAAACAACCTTAGTGACAGCCCTCGCAAGTGAGCTTGATAACTATAATTCAGCGTTAGTTATCTGTCCTATGCATGCTGAAAGTGCTGAAATTCGTCGAAAAATCCTCATTCAATTGATCTCATCGCCCATTTTCGATGACGCATTACCCTTGGCAGACACTTTGCTGAGGATCCAGTCGAGTTTAACTAAGCCGTTACACATTATTATTGACGATGCGCAATATATGCCGCGAGAGTTATGGGCAGAATGTTTAGTGCTAACGCAATTGAAATGTGCGGGTAAACCTATTTCAATTACTTTTACGATTGAGCCAGACTCCTTAACTGAACTCAATCTTGAGCTCACAGATTCGATGCAATCATTGCTATTGAATGTAGAAGTGGAACCATTATCGCTTGCAGAACGTGAAGGGCTTTATCGGACATTATTAATTAGAAGTCATAAAACCCCCTTTATTCCTCGTGAAATAATACAAGCACAAATTGAAAAGCAACATGGCACACCTGCAGAAGTTCTCGATTTACTTAAAAAAGCTTTGGAAGATAAGCCCGAAGAAATAAAGTCATGGCCCAAATACTTGCATTGGTTAGTCTCACTATTTGTATTTATGGCAATGGCAGGGATAGGTATTGCCATCTATTTAACTCAAAACGATCAACAAGCTGAAAATGAGCCAAAAATCGTATTTGCAGAGTATCAGCTACCAACGAGCCGCGCTCAATGGTTCATACATCATTATGGCCTGTCATTAATATCTGCTGCTATTAAGATCCAGCCTGAAGAAATACCATCCAAGCAAGGCTCTAATTTAGTGGGTGATAAAGTTATTGAATCAATGCTTCCTATTAATCCCTCGCTGGATGATGAGGGGAGTGAGCCAGTTGACAAAATGGGTTTATCTTCACAAGAGGATAGCGCGAGCAATAATATACATCTCTCAATGAGTGATGCTGACGTGGACAGTAACGTAAATCATGATGTTCAAGTTGCTGATGTTGATGAAGATATCACTATTGTTGAACGAGATAAGCTTGAAGTCAGTAGCATTGATGTGGCAGTACAACAAGATTCAGCTTTATTAACTGGCAGAGCAGGATATACCTTACAAATTGCCAGTGTGCGTGATGAAAAATCGTTAGAAGCTATCGTGTCAAAACTAAGTCAGATACAGCAAAACGAACTGCAATTAGTACAAGCAAACTTCAAGCAGCGCCATATTGTCCTGTTTGGTCAATTTGATAGTGTTATAGAGGCTCAAAAACAATCTGACAATTTACAACAGGATCTGGGTTTGAGTGCACCATGGATAAGGAAGTGGAGCGATCTTAAGGGATATGAAATCAAATCGAATTAATCGCTTAAAAAGCCATTCGTTTCTATGATTCAAACAATGATTATTCTTATTAAAAAGAGTACAATCATCAGCTTTAATTTTGCTAGTAACTGGTATTCATGACTAAAAAGCATAGAGCCTTTCTTAAGTGGGCGGGTGGAAAATTTAAACTCGTTGACGAGCTAGCAAAACACTTGCCGCAAGGTAAGAGGTTAATAGAGCCCTTTGTTGGTGCAGGATCTGTATTTTTAAATACGGAATATGAAGAGTATCTGCTGTGCGATATTAATCATGACCTGATTAATCTTTATAATATTGTCAAAAATGAACCGGAAACCTACATTGTAGCTGCGAAAGAGATGTTTGTACCTGAAATGAATGACAAAGAACAATATTACCGCATTCGAACTGAGTTTAATCAAACCAAAGATCCCTTTAAGCGTTCAGTTTATTTTCTTTATATGAACCGACATGGTTTTAATGGCTTATGCCGCTATAACAGAAAAGGCGGTTTTAATGTTCCTTTTGGTTCTTATAAAAAACCGTATTTCCCAGAAGATGAACTTCGCTACTTTTCCATTAAAGCGCAAAAGGCAACATTTCACTGTGTGAGTTATGAACAAGCATTTGAGATGTCTACAACAGGTGATGTGATTTATTGCGACCCGCCATATGCGCCTTTATCAACAACTGCTAGCTTTACAACATACGTAGGGCCAGGCTTTAGTCTTGATGACCAAGCGCTTTTAGCGAGACAATCTCGTCATACAGCTCTTGAACGTGATATTCCTGTGTTGATCAGTAATCATGACATTCCGCTTACTCGCGAGCTTTATCGCGGCGCAAAGTTAGCCTCGGTTGCAGTGCAGCGTAATATCAGTCAAAAAGGCAGTTCGCGTAAGAAAGTCGATGAAATCATGGCGCTATATGATCATCACTATCAAGAAGTGATAGATTAATCTCGTTCAAGCTTTGAGAATAATGAATGGTCAACTTTGGCTTACTTTCTTTGGCTTATGGTCTTTAGCTTAATACTTGATTGACGATAAAGATTAACGACAAGATCATTAGTGCGGCTAAAGCTATTCCCATAAAGATAAAAGGCAGTGGCGAATTATTTTTCTGAAAATCACGCTGGCGATTATCTTCAGTTTGCACCCCAAAAAATGCGGCTACAGTGCTGGTAAATACTCGCCAAATAGACATTAAATGGTGTTTGGATTATTTGCAGGTATATCACTGATAGGTTTGCTTTTTTCGCTACCATGTAGGAGTTCGAGCAAGTCTAAGAAATGGAATTGACTTGAGCGGCTATTACCTGTCACCCAGCTTCCCCAGCTGACATTATCAGATTGAGTTGCACAACGGTTGTTAGGGTGGCTGCTCGGTAGACTTGAGTTGTAGGTTGCAGTGTCTGAACATGCGCAGTTTTCAGTTAGCAGTTGGTCGCGACTATCTGATGCTGCAAAGTATGCAACGAACATTAATGCACTAGCAGAAAAAATACTTAACACAGGCTTTAACGTCACCTTACCTGTTTGGTGGGTGTTCATTTTTCGCTGACTGCACATCATAAGGGCTATCCTTGTCTCATACTTTCAGAATCAATAAATAAACATGTCTCGAATAACGGTATACGATCCAACAAGATGTAGAGATCAGAAGCTATATATTCATAAAAGACACAGTGACGTAAGTTGCATTATAGCAAATTTGTCTAGTTAATGAACATCCATTGAGTGTGATCTAGATCAATTTAATACTTACAGATTATTAATATTTACATTTATTGGACTTAGCAAAGTTTTATTACTGTTTGTGACTAGAGCGTTTTCTCTGCAGAGGGTAAAATAATGCCACTTTTAATCGCTTCGAGAAGACTATGCGTCCATTTCTTATTGCCCCATCTATTTTATCAGCCGATTTCGCCCGTTTAGGTGATGATGTTCAAGCCGTATTAGATGCAGGGGCTGACGTTGTTCACTTTGATGTTATGGATAACCATTATGTGCCTAACTTAACGATTGGTCCTATGGTTTGTCAGGCGCTACGTGATTTCGGCATAACTGCTGATATTGATGTGCATTTAATGGTGAAGCCAGTTGATCGTATTATTCCTGATTTTGCCAAAGCCGGCGCTTCTATCATCACTTTCCATCCTGAAGCATCAGAGCATGTAGACCGCAGTCTACAACTTATTAAAGAATCAGGTTGTAAAGCTGGTTTAGTATTTAACCCAGGTACACCACTGCATTATCTTGACCATGTCATGGACAAACTAGATGTCATCCTATTGATGTCAGTTAATCCAGGTTTTGGCGGACAATCATTTATTCCATCAACGCTAGATAAGCTCAAACAAGTTCGCGCCAAAATCGATGCGAGTGGTTTTGATATTCGTCTTGAAGTTGATGGCGGTGTTAAAGTTGATAATATTGCAGAAATCGCAGCTGCAGGTGCAGATATGTTTGTAGCAGGTTCGGCTATTTTCAATCAACCAGATTATAAAACTGTGGTTGATGAAATGCGCAGTGAACTGGCTAAAGTTGACGCGTAATTATGGCTGACTTCGCTAAAATTAAAGCCATCGCTTTTGATTTAGACGGCACGCTTATCGATAGCGTGCCAGATTTGGCTGCGGCAACGCAGGCCACATTGGCCGAGCTCAACCTTTCCAATTGTACTGAACAACAAGTTAGAAACTGGGTTGGCAATGGTGCTCGGGTATTAATGCTGCGTGCATTACATCATGCTTATACTGCAGGTGAGATACTATCGCCTTCTGTTGCAGAGTCTACATCAGTTTCTGAAGACGCGCTTGATGCTGCAATGCCTGTTTTTATGAAGCATTACCAGCTGCACTTGCAAAAGCATAGTCAGCTTTATGTGGGGGTATTAGAGACATTAAACACCCTTAAAGTCTCAGGTTACCCACTAGCAATCGTGACCAATAAGCCTTATCGATTTACCGTTCCGCTATTAACGGCGTTTGAAATAGATAAATTATTTAGTTTGGTGTTGGGAGGGGATTCGCTGGATAAAATGAAACCAGACCCTCTGCCATTAACGCATATTTTAAATGAATGGCAACTTGAACCCGAACAACTATTAATGGTTGGGGATTCAAAAAATGACATATTTGCGGCAAAAGCAGCTGGAGTAAGCTCAATAGGCTTGACCTATGGGTACAACTACGGTGAAGATATTGGGCTGAGCGGCCCAACTGCGGTATGCGAACAATTTAATCAGATTTTAGCCTTATTACCTTCAGTTAACACTAACGGCTAAAACAAACTGCTAGATCAATGGAGCAATAAAACAAATGACTGCAAAACCTATCGTGTTTAGTGGTGCTCAACCATCAGGTGAGCTAAGTATCGGAAACTACATGGGCGCGCTTCGTCAGTGGGTTAACATGCAAGATAGCCACGATTGTATTTATTGTGTAGTTGATTTACATGCAATTACTGTACGACAAGATCCTGAAAAACTGCGTGCAGCTTGTTATGACACGTTAGCAGTTTATCTTGCTTGTGGTATCGACCCTGACAAAAGTACTGTGTTCCTACAGTCTCAAGTGCCGCAGCACACGCAATTAAGCTGGGCGTTAAATTGTTACACCCAAATGGGTGAACTGAACCGCATGACGCAGTTTAAAGACAAGTCGCAAAAACATGCCAATAACATCAATGTGGGTTTATTTGATTACCCAGTATTGATGGCAGCTGATATTTTGCTTTATCAAGCAAATGAAGTGCCTGTAGGTCAAGATCAGAAACAGCATTTAGAACTGACTCGTGATATCGCGACACGTTTTAATAATGCTTATGGTGATACGTTTGCAGTACCTGAGCCATTTATTCCAGAAACGGGCGCTAAGGTGATGTCACTGCAAGAGCCAACCAAAAAAATGTCTAAGTCAGATGATAACCGTAATAACGTTATTGGTTTACTTGATGATCCTAAAGCGATTATGAAGAAAGTTAAAAAAGCGATGACAGACAGCGAAGAGCCACCTGTTGTTCGTTTCGATGTTGACGAAAAACCGGGTGTATCAAACTTATTGAGCCTAATGTCAGGTTGTAACGGTCAGTCAATTGAGTCTATTGAGAAAGACTTTGAAGGCAAAATGTATGGCCATTTAAAAGTGGCAACGGGTGAAGCGGTTGTTGAAATGCTTGAACCACTGCAGGAGCGTTTCCGTCAGTTTAGAGCAGATGAAGAGTACCTTGATGCGGTATTTAAAGCTGGTGCTGAAAAAGCGCAAGCTCGTGCAGAAGAAACGATTAAAAAAGTGTACGAAAAAATCGGTATGATCGTCTAACGATTAGCTAAGTATTTTAATTGTAAAAACAAGCCAGCATAAATGCTGGCTTTTTTGTCTCTGATTTTTTGCTGCGACTTTATCAAGCCTTGAGACTTTTTGAGATTGCATTTTAAGCCGTTAATAAAGCACGCTATTGCAAGTTCATTTTAGCGATGTTGCTGACAACTAAAGTTAAACCCGATTAAAATCTCAGGGAAATTAAGTGCGGCTAATCGGCCTGACTCAATATCATGTTTAACCATAAAGTCATAAGCGAGTGCTATATCTTGATTAACAGCGTTTAATCAGCGTCTATATATTCAAATACTTTAATCACTTTTCTCACACCAGAGGTGTTACGAGTCACCTCAACTGCAAGATCTGCTTGATCGCGAGCAATTATGCCAAGCAGAAACACTTCACCATTTTCGGTGACCACTTTCACCCGAGTGACATCTAACTCTGTTTCATTCAACATGCGAGTTTTAACTTTAGTGGTGATCCACGTATCGTTACTGCGTGTAGTAAATGAAGTGGGGTTACCAATACGAATTTGGTTATGCAGCTTACCGCCAATTTCTAACTCTTGTACTACTCTTACGGCTTTGTCGCGGAGCATAGAATTAGGGGACTGGCCAATCATCAACACATTACTGTTTAACACCACACCAGTAATGTTGGTCTGGCTATTAATATCTTGATGTTTTGATAGTGCACTGGTGATATTAAAGTCGGCATTAGTATCACTGATTTGCGTAGACATACTACGCTCATCATTGGCCATTTTTGCACCGCCAACAGCACCAACCATTACAACACCTGCACAGCCTTGAAGCAGGAACAGTATTGCAATGGCAAGAACTGCTTTTATCATGCTTGCTCGTCCTGAGGGAACAGAGTGCGGTCAATATTGTCACATAAACAGTGAATGACTAATAAGTGAACTTCCTGAATACGTGCAGTCACGTTAGAAGGTACGCGAACTTCAACATCGCCTTCACTCATAAATCCTGCCATTGCGCCGCCATCTTTACCGGTTAACGCAACAATAGTCATATCGCGACCTAAAGCTGCTTCCATCGCTTTAATTACGTTACCAGAGTTACCACTGGTTGAAATCGCCAATAAAATATCACCAGGTTGTCCTAGTGCCATGATTTGCTTAGAGTAAATCTCATCGTAGCTATAGTCGTTGGCGATAGCAGTAATCGTTGAAGTGTCACAGCTTAAAGCAATGGCTGGTAACGGTGGGCGTTCAATTTCGTAGCGGTTAAGTAATTCTGCTGAGAAATGCTGTGCATCGCCAGCGCTACCGCCATTACCACATGCAAGAATCTTGTTACCGCTTAACAGGCATTGAACCATCATTTCAGCCGCTTTTTCAATCGACTCTGGTAATGCTTCAGCAGCATCAATTTTAGTTTGAATTGACTCTGTGAAGCTGTCTTTAATACGTTCTAACATGGTTAAATCCTTACTCGGTAAAGTGTTGCTATCATGCTTAAATCACTATCTAGGCAGCATTATAGCTAAAATTGTCTATTTAAAAACACCCTTGTAACCATTGTATGTCTTGGCCATTAATGGCAATGACATCAAAGCGGCATGGGGCATTGATTTTGTGAGTTTGTAAATATTGCTCAGCAGCTTTTCTAATACGAGATATTTGGCCTGCCGATAATGCATTTAACGCACCACCAAATTGAGTTGAAGAGCGAAATTTAACTTCAATAAAAACCCAATATTGCTTATCTCGCATGATTAAATCTATTTCACCAAAACGATAACGCTGGTTCTGAGTCACAAACTGTAGACCTTGTTGTTCAAGGTAAGTTCGAGCTAATGATTCAGCTTGTTGCCCAGCGTTAGTTTGGCTCATTTGTATTTAACGGATATCCATCTAAATTCAGTTGCTTGTTATAGCGGACGAAGTTGTCCACGTTGGTATTTACCCCAGCTCAGTGTTCGCTCAATAACACCATTTTGATCAACAGAAAGCGCGCCACTGCGGCCATTAAATTGATAACCTGGGAATGCGCGCATTTGTGCTAAACGACTTACCAAATCTAGTGAATCATAGCCCATGATATACAAACGCTTTTGACCATTATTCCAATTGCTCCATAGTTGATTCACCATGGTGGTTTCGGTGTTGGCGCCCATTAACCAAGGGATATCACTGATCATCAGGTTATTGAGTTCTTGTGCCGATTGCGTTGAGTTACCACTGAGTCGACTGCGGCTGGTGGTATAAAGTGCAACAGGAACAGCAAAAACGCTAAAATTAACATCTAAGAAAGGCTTAAGCAGCACCAGGTCTTTTGCGGCAGAAATCATATAAATGGCATCGATATCGCGACGTGAACGAAAATCTGCTTCGATATTATTCCCTATCAATTCTTTCATTCGTGCAATGCGCGCTTGGCTGTCTTTAACGCCTAGGGCTTCTTGCACGGTTAACTTCATTTGATCGCCGCCATCGTAATAATGGATTTCAGCATTTTCTTCGGTTAACTCAAGCCATTTACTGTTAAAGCTTTCAGCCATGCGTTTACCGGTTGAGTCATTACTGACTAATAGCAGTGGCAAACTAATGCCATCGTTATACAGCTTTTGCGCAGCATCACTGGCTTCTTGAGCTGGTGATAGAGCGAAATAAAACTGATCACTATTAGGAGTGAAATTTTCAGTTTGATTCAAATAAAGTTGCGGAACCGTCATAAGCTCTTGCTCGTTTAGTGCTTGCATTTCTTCAACGGCATTAGGTAAAAGTGGGCCAATGACAAATTCAGCGCCAGCGGCTAAAGCATCTTGATAAGCGGTTTCAACGCCAAGGTTAGTATCAAAAAAGTTAAGTTCAATTTGATCATCAAATGCAGCCATATAGCTGGCTAAAATGCCTTGCCTAATTGGCTCTGCCACAGCAGCTCGTCTACCTGTTAATGGCAAAAGCACAGCAATATTTTGCGGCTTATACGGTTTAGCATTTAAGGCTTTTTCTAAATCAGACGGTAATTTCATCGCACCAGGGTGATTAGGATTGGCTTGTTGCCATTCACCTAAATATCGCACTAATTGTGATGGGTCTACTGCATAGTGTTTGGCTATGTAAGCTAACTGCAACCAACCTGAAAAGGTCGGGTTACTGTTATCACGCATAAAGCTTTTAATGGTTTCTTCGTGCAATGGCTGTAACGTACGCCAAATGGTGTCGTTGACTTCAAACGACTGCTCTTTTGGTAAGTACAAGCTCAGTGAACTAAGTTGTCTTAATTCATCAATTGGTTGCTTAGTTTGATTAAACAAACGTGCTTTATATTGATGATAAGTCACACGTTGCCAATCTGGCAGCTTCCAGGTATTAGGATAAGTGAGAATTGATAGGGCATCAGCGTCAGAGCGAGTTTGCTCAGCCACGCGTGCAGAAAGGTACAACCATTCTGCTTGCAGTGTTGGCTCAGGCTGTAATTGAGGCTTCATCGAGACAAGTAACTTATCTGCAGCACTCACATTGGCTTCATTAATGTAAGCATGCGCGGCTAATAACAGGTATTTGTCACGCTCTTGTGGCTGTTTAGCGTTACTGGCTGCAGATAAATAGATATTGGCCGATTGCGTCACGGATGCCAATGAACTATCAATAGCCTGTTTATTTTCAGTAGTTTGAGTTGCACAACCCACTAATACTGTCGATAAAATAGCTGCGAAAACGAATTTTGTTGTAATCAGTCTTTTTAACACAGGGCTTCACTCTGGTAAGATGCTGTCTCTAGTTTAACCTGCTCTTTCACTTGGCGAAAGTCTTGATGATACTCAATACAGAGGTAGTTATGGACCTATCGGTCGCACTTTATATCGTTCCCACCCCAATTGGTAACTTAGGGGATATCAGCAGCCGTGCAATAGAGGTACTTAATAACGTTAAACTCATTGCCTGTGAAGACACACGTCACAGTGGAAAATTATTAAGCCACTTTGGTATAGAGACCCGTAAAACAGCACTGCATGATCATAACGAACGTGACAGAGCGCAGTGGATTATTCAAAAACTAAGTAACGGTGAAGCGGTTGCATTGATTTCAGATGCGGGCACACCTTTAATTTCAGATCCTGGATATCACTTAGTTAAACAAGTGCGTGAGGCAGGGTACAACGTAGTGCCATTGCCTGGCCCTTGTGCTGCCATCACCGCATTAAGCGCATCAGGTTTGCCGTCTGATCGTTTTTCATTTGAAGGATTTTTACCGTCAAAAGAAAAAGGACGGTTAGATAAACTTGCGGCGTTAAAAGAAGATCCGCGTACGTTGATTTTTTACGAATCTCCGCATCGTATTGTCCATAGCCTTGAATCCATCGTGACAGCGTTAGGTGACGATCGTGAAATAGTTATGGCTCGTGAAGTCACTAAAACCTTTGAAACTTTTTTATCTGGTTCAGTGGCAGAGGTATTACAAACAGTAAAAGATGACCCGAACCAGCAAAAAGGTGAAATCGTCATCATGATCCATGGTCATCGCATCGACACTGAATCAGAAATTCCAACCGTTGTGATTAATACTCTAAAGCTGTTATGCCAAGAGTTACCGCTTAAAAAGGCTTCAGCGTTAACGGGTGAAATATACGGGCTTAAAAAGAATGCACTTTATAAATACGGTTTAGAAATCGGACTGTAATTAAAATGCGAATGGTTTAGCCCAAAGCTATTTTTTAGATGGTGTGTTGCAGTCGCTTACGCTATAATCCGCGCCGAGTTGGCCAGACAGTTGCTGCGTTCGCAAGAACGGGGAGGAAAGTCCGGGCTTCAAAGAGCAGGATACCAGGTAACGCCTGGGCGGTGTAAACCGACGACAAGTGCAGCAGAGAGGAGACCGCCAACTTCGGTTGGTAAGGGTGAAAGGGTGCGGTAAGAGCGCACCGGGCCACTGGTAACAGTTGGTTGCAAGGTAAACTCTATCCGAAGCAAGACCAAATAGGGTCCCGTATGGCGCTGCTCGCGTTGGGACCGGGTAGGTCGCTTGAGCCTGTGAGCGATTGCAGGCCTAGATGAATAACTGTCCAAGACAGGACCCGGCTTATCGGCCAGCTCACCTCATAAATTAAAAAGCCCGTTTATCGAAAGATAAGCGGGCTTTTTATTGTTTGAAATACTGTGTAATTCTAATCAGCCCATATTGAAGGCAACAAACTCATCCTTTTAGTTTTATAGTTATGAGCACAAATATGCTGAGTAGGATTTTGTAATAAAGCTTTATCTGCATTTGTTTCACATCGCCAATGAATTCCATAACCACTTTCTGTTGGGGTCAGGTGAACAACGGTGCCAGCGGCAAACTCAAAGTCTAAAACAATTGCGATGCCTTGTTTGTTAGAAATAAAAGCTTCCTTAATACCTATTTGCTCTTCTAAATTATCAATGACTTTTCTTACCTCTTTATTACTTTTAGGGAGGCGCTGGTGTTGTCGATAGAAATCGTTGATAGATTTACCAGCACTTGATAATTCACGAGTTAAGCTTTGAAATAACCACTTTTTATTGTTATCTTCAAAAAAGTTTTGGCTGTTAATATTATGTTCTTCAATTTGTTTTTGAACATTTTCTAACATGACGGCTTTTTGCTGTTCAAATACTGCTTGTTTTTGCTGGTTTTCATTAACTAACTCTTGGTTCACCAGTTTGACACGTAAATCATTAGTCATCATATGCACTAACACTGCGAAAATTATAAGCAAGCTAGATGCTATAAGCAGTTTATAAATTGAAAAACCTTTCGAAAAATCTTTCATGAAGGAGCTGAAAGAGCGGTGTTCTTGACGTTGCCATATCTCTTGTTGCTCTATTTGGCGGCTTTGCTGGGGAGACATGGACAGAGTTTGAGGGTTTTTATGCTTTGAAATAACTTCTTTTGCAATGTTTTCAATTTCTTGTCGTTCAAGCTTTGTTACGTCATCGAGAATATCTAAATAATCAATGCCTAGAGGCGGTAATCTATTTCTTTTAATGCCATAACGCTCGTAATCAAGAGCAAGTACAACATCCTTAATTTCATTAATAATAGCATCACTTGAACTGTTCAAGTTGCCTCCATATCCATTCATCATTTTCATCCTTGAACTACCGCAAAGCTACTATTGTCACGGCTGACAATCTTAAACGTATTTTCATTACTATGAAAATATCTAAATACATAGACATTCATTTTATTTATCAATTATAAAAGAAGCAATAAGTCATCAAGTTACTTGTATTTTCATTCATGCTTTACCAGAAGGTAAGCGTGATTATTGTTTGCTTTTATGTAGTCTATTCAAAGTTACGAGTAATAAATGACATGACCACCATGATAAATGGTTAATGAAAGGTTGGTTTCAGCGGCAGCATAAGCGTCATACCGATGACATCCAAGATAAAATGAGTAAAATTAACATAATAACTTTCGATATTTCGAATTTTTGAGCAGTAATTGTTATTAACGAAGAGAGTTGTTGGATTGTATTTTAAAAGTGGGTGTCATGATAATTTGCTATCTGTAATATAGGTTTACAGATTCAAAAAGTAAAATCCCACTTTTATTCCGCAAATTACTATTCTAAATAGGCTGTTATTCTCTAGTGAAAAATATCAGTACATTATAAAAGGCTATCGAATCTTAATATGAATTAAGGTTGTTAAATCATAGTGTAACGACTCCTTCTGGGAGTCGGTGGAGTCAAGTTTTTTAGTTTACTATGATCCAATAGTTATGACTTAACCTTTCTAGGCCACTTTTGCATGTATCTACAAAGGTGTTTCGAGTGGAAAAAGTGACAAAGTAAAGCCTGTTTAAAAATCAACCATTCTGTCAATTGACCCTTCAAGCCCACATGAGTATGGTAAAAATCAATGTAATACATTGAAGAGCAAATCCTAATATCCCTAAATACAATTAAATCTGCAATTAAATCTGCAATTAAACCGCAATAAAACGGGTGGATATCGTTAGCTGTAGGAAAGCTAAAATCATTAGACTGGCTCCGATGGCAGCAATAGGGGCTTAAGCATAAGAGCAAGATTAAGCTGACCAATTCTTGAACCTTGTTGCGGTAGGATCGTTTATGTGGGCAATGAATTCAAAAGGTGATGGCAACCTTGTGTTAATTAAACATGATGACGAATATTTTAGCGCTTATGCACGCAATGATAAGGTCTTGGTAAGCGGACAAAGAAGGGCTGTAAATTGCAACAATGGGCTATTTAGGCGCGAGTGAATTTATATTGCATTTTGAAACCCGAAAAAGGCAAATCGCGTGATCCATTTCTCTATCTACTCAAACTGTAGCTGTACCAAAGGATACCAGTGAGAGATTTCACTGCCCTTTACACCAATCGGAGATGCCCCTTGTGGTCACTCATCACTCCGATTCAAAAAGCATACTCAAAATGAACCTAGCGGTTTAACTAAGGAGCAAAAGGTGAAAAAACAACTTTCAGTAGTAATAATGGTAATAGTGATTTGTATATTGCCATTTCAATCAGCCCAAGCTAGGACCTGGTTTCAAATAGATAAGCAGAGCTATCTTGACGAAGCTAAAAAGAAATGGAAGCCAAATCAACCTGAGCCTGTCCATCATGCTCATGCGCTCACATCAGGAAAAATAGTGTATTTCTATGATGCTTGGGGAGGTATTAATATTGCTCCTGTGGGGATCTTGTCAGATGGTTCAAATCTTTATGGGCCGACCAGTCAGAATGGTAGAGAGGGGGAGTATATGGTGGAGGTTCTTGGTGACCACAGCACCACAAACGATCTTGTTATACGGTTAATTACCACAAAGATAGGTAATGAAAATAGGTTCTTGAAGTGGGCTCCGCCCTCGGAGAGCGAGTCAAATGTTCTTAGTGACGATATTGCACCTGAAAACAGTCCAATGAACAGAAAGGCTGGGAAATTAGATCGTGCCTACGAAATGAAATTGGAAAAATTCGAGCCTGACGGCAATCGCTTCCGCATTTCCTTTCTTCAAGGTGATGAGGATGGCAGGTTTCGTAAAAAATACTACTTGCACTCCGATAGAGATGCTAGTGGCGTTCGCAGTCTTGGCTATACCTCAGCAGCTGCTAATTCGGGAGGTAGTTCTAATCGAGCTCCCGCAAACACAGGCTCGCGCCGCTATGATTTTTTCTTTGACATCGTTTCCTTAGCAGTTACAGACACACTTCAGGGAAAACCTAAACGGACTGGAGAGCCTGAAGTGGTCTATTCTTCTAAGAAACTTGGTTCTGGACGATTAAAAGGTGCAAAGTATTTAGCAGAAAACCCTGCAAGTGAAAGCCTTCTTCAGGTTCAAGCTGTTGTGGCAAAGTTTATTCCACAGAATACAACGAGCCACGAGTATCATTGGGAAGTGGGTATGACGATCGAAACAGGTATTAGCTACGGAATAGGTAGTGTCAATATGTCGGTTACGGCGAGCGGAGGCGAATCTAGGAGCACCTCAGATTCGACGACAAGCGAAACTCAAATACCTATCCCTGGAACAACTATTCCACCGAGACATAGTAAAAAAATGAATGCAGACCTTGAAATAGAAATGCTAAATACACCCTGGAGAGCGAGGATACTTCGCACTATTAGAACTAGAACGTCAGATCGAGATGAAGAATACGAAATGGATCTAATCATCGAAGTGATAAGCAGGACAGAAAGTGTAAAAGTAATAGGCTGGGGGGATCCGGTATCACTCAATTAACTTAGCTCAGACGTAACGGCAATGTTAAGCTAAACTTATTTCAATAAAGCGATTGTTATTTAAAATAGCAACCGCTTATTTTTCGAATTTTTAGGGTGAAATTATTAAAATCAATAGTGTGAGCAATAGTATGGACCCCCATAATTAATGATCTTTACACATAAATGACAGTAGGCAGTCTCGTTACCATAGGATAAAAGAAGTTTATAAAGGTGTCGGCTATGGATTGTAAAGCAACATAGCCACCCATGATTAATTGCTATATATCAAACTCCCTACTCACTTTCGTTGCTGCTGAATATTTGTGACTTAATATTCAGTGATTAAAATACTGAGGTTAATGAAGGCCAGAACTGAAAAATCGCTTTTCAGCCAGTCGTCGCATTCAATAAAAAGCCCGCTTATCTTTCGATAGCGGGCTTTTTGATGTCTAAATCATTATCTAAACTAGGGCATTAGCAACTATTTGTAACTATAAACAAGGATTAACAAGGCCTAAAAATAGTAACCAAAGTTAATATTGAATCGTTTATTGGTGTCACCATCACCGACCATGGTGCCGCCGATGAATGGTTGGTTCTCAGCTACTACATAATCGAAGTAGGTGTATAAACCGCCGGCAGAAACCGCCATACCGGTGACATTCATAAAGGTGTCTTCAAGTGAGGCAGACTTACCCGTCACTAAAGAATAATCATTGTAGAAGGTGAGGTTAGATACTGGGCCAAAATCGACTGGTAAGCTGTAAGCCACATTAGCGATGTAAGTGGTCGCTTCTGCTGGGATTGAGTCATAGAAGTGGTAAGCGGCAACCACAATACGGTCGACATCCATGCCATCAACATCGTATTCGTAATCTGTTACTTGTAATTTCACGTTCCAGCGATCGTAATCGAGAATACCGTGAATAGCTGCTGCAAAGTTGTCACCATCGGTGCCGTTGGCTATTTCTAGTTGGCCTGCTTGTACAGAACCACCGAGTTCAACACCCAGTTTATCGAAGGTGAAGTTGTGCGCATAACGCAGGTTAAAGGTATTCACCTCACCTGCTTCATAACCTGCCGTTGGTGCATCGTAAGCATCTTCACCGTCTAGACGAATACCCACAACATCGTAGGCGTAACGGTCTGTACGATCTGACACATATCCGTCTATACCACCTTGTTCATCGTTTTTGTAAAAGGCAATGTCAAAACGGTTAGCGTCGCTTTTATAGGTGTAGTTCAAACCCATATCGTGGTCATCTTCAAGGCCAAGATAAAAGTTAGAGCTGAAAAAGTAGTTGTTTGATGCGTAAGTTAGCATGCCGAATGGCACTTGGGTGACACCGATTTTACCTTGTTGGTGTTCATCAAAGTTATAACCAATCCAAGCGTGTTGCACTACATTCATGTACTCAAACCAGCGGTACTGAGCTGAATAAATTAAGTCACCGTAACTGCCGGAAACATCGATACGGAATAGGTCAAAGTCAAAATCGCCACCGCGATCGGCGTTGGCATCATTAAAATCTTCATAGGAATAATTAACACGGACAGCGCCGCCAAAATTAACTTTGGCCTCTGTTGTTTTGCTGACCTCAACTTCTTCGACGACTTCGTTAACAACTGCAACTTCCACTTCTTCAATAACCTGTGGTTGTTCGGCTGCTTTTTTCTGTTGAGCTTCTAATTGCTCAATGCGCTCTTTTAATGCTTTCAGTTCTTCTTCAACAGTGGTTGCATTGGCACTAGTTGATAATGCTAAAGCGATACAAGTCGCGGCAAGGGTATAACGAGTCATCATTTTTCCTTTGGGGGGAAGTTAAGGAATGTGTAATGTATGTTAGCAGAGGTGGGGTTTTGCTAATAGGATGTTTGCTTGATGCTGTTGTCTGTTATTGAGTGCGATGGTTGATGTAGGTCACACTTATGGCATAAAACCGTGTTTAGACGAGGGGCTGTATTCTAATTATGATGGCATTAATAGGATTAGATAAATGACGACTCATGGTTCAGAGCCAGATACATTGTTAGGGCAAAGGTGTCGTTTGGGAAAGAGAGCTTATTAATGCTGCAAAGGGGATTCAATGTATCCCCTTTTATTCAAACTTGAGGAGTTAGGACGCGTCTTGGTCGTGATGTTGCTTTAATTTTTGGAACAATACATCTTTTAAATTAGCACGCTGTACTTTTAACTGATGCATATGCTCATCATCAGTTGGGCTTCCTTCAACTTCTAACTCGCGTATCTCGTAATCTAATAAGTGATATTGCTTGGATAAGGTTTCGAACGCTTCGTCTTTGTGATTCAAATAAACAATGTCTTTCTTAAACTCAGGAAAGTCGAAAATAAGTGCATGATTCTCATTTAACATAGGCAACCCTTGAAATGGTGAATTGAAATTCTTTATTTTGAAACTGAATTTACTATAGCACTATGAGGTTTAGGAAAGGGAGAAGTTTGAACGGTTTAGCGATCTGGCTAGCAAAAATAATAGCCATGAATATGCAAGGAAGAGTCGTCAGTGGAAGAATGTAAAACGCCTTATTAAATGCTTAATAAGGCGTGGAATACAGCAAATAACACATTATATAATCGGCATTTTCGTGCTAAATCGCACGTTTACTGTATTGCTGCTCGAAATTAAATGAACTCATTTTCATGGTGCGGATAGAGTCAATCCAGCCAACAACAAACGGCACCAAAGTCCAGCTGAATACTAAGTAAAGACTGCCTTTTAGGTATTGACCTAAATAGAATTTATGTAGCCCTAAGCCGCCAAATAAGAACCCAAACCATATTGCCCATTTCTGATTTTTAATACGGATATTCGGATCGATCCCAGCAAGTGCGTCTAATCCTTGAGTTGCCTGACATTGAGGGCAGCTGATTAAGTTCGCGTCGATTGTCTGGCTGCATTGTGTGCAGGTTATTTGAGGCATTACAAACTCCAATGGTCAATATTGCTAATGAGGCATTATGAGTACAAGTGTGCGCTCAGTTCTAGTGTTCTAGATCTCACTATTAAAATAAAAAATTGAGCTAACAATATAAAAGGGAGCTTATGGTGCTGGTGGCTAACTTGGGTTTAATTTAATTAGCTTAGGTTAATGTGTTTTATCATTTTAAGTCATTGTAATTTAATGGTTTGATTTTATTTTGACATCAGGGTTAGGCTACGAACATTTTGATGATTTATTAGCTTATGTTAATTCGTTCATGCCGATGTCGCTTTCACTTTTTTATGTAAAAAAATACACTTGTTAATTTTGTTGGGGGCGGTTGTGTATGTTGTTGCGGTGGTTTTGTAAACAATTAGTCAATTAGCGTAATTTGAGTGAACGACGGAAAATCATTAAGTCATTTTTGCTGATAGAGTGAATCAATCATGGATCTATTCAGTATTGAAATGACCTTATTGTACTGCTATTTGAGACAATTAAACTCACGAATGCCCCTTATTTTCTTACCTTGTTCTCTCGTAAGATAGCGCCCTATTTTTTAAGGGGCTTATTCAGGTGAAATATAACATTTGGTTGCTACAGACTTGTTTGCTACAGACTTGGTTGCTACAGACTTGGTTGCTACAGATCTGGCCGCAAAAAGTTTGGAAGCAAAAAGCTAAGGCGCAACAGTTAATGGTGCGGTTTACAATATGTTTAATCACGCTGTGTGGTTTTTCCCCCACCCTAGTTTACGCACAAAGCGATGTACTCGCCTCAAAGAGCGAGTTAACAAATGTCGCTCCTCAATGGGTCGAAGCGCCATTATTAGAAACGGCTATACCTCAAAAAGACGTTGATAGCAGTCATATTGAAGTCGATAAATCACCACGTTTAAAAGTTGGGTTAGCGCTGAGCGGCGGCGGAGCTAAAGGTGCAGCCCATGTTGGGGTGTTGCGCTATCTTGAAGAAAATCAGATTGCGGTAGATTATATTGCTGGCACCAGTATTGGTGCTTATGTTGGTGGGCTTTATGCGTTGGGCTATAGTGCTGATGATATTGAAGAAATCATGCTAAACCTAGATTGGACCAGTGGTTTTGATGATGCCGTGCCGCGTAAGGCATTAAATTATCATGATAAACAAGATTTTGATCGGTTTAATCTTCCTTTTGAATTTGGCTCGCTTGATGGTGAGATTCTTATGCCTCAGGGCGTACTTCGTGGCCAGACAATGGGTAATCTATATATTCGCTCAGCAGGCTTGGTGCCTAAGCAAGACTCGTTTGACAACCTTGCAATTCCGTTTAAAGCGATAGCCACTGATATCAGTAGCGGTAATGCCGTGGTACTTGAATCTGGTAACTTGTTAAAGGCATTGCAGGCGTCTGCTTCTGTTCCTGGCATATTACAACCTGTAGAAATAGCGGGGATGTATTTAGTTGATGGTGGGATGGTGAGTAACATGCCAGCGGATACCGTTAGAAAAATGGGCGCAGATGTCGTTATTGCGATTGATATTGGCGCAGAACTAGCGCCTAAAACTGAGCTAAAAGATAGCTTCTCCATATTAGGCCAGCTTTCTACCATCATGACTCGCGCGAATGCGGTTCAGCAAATCGAAAATTTACAACCACAAGATATTCTTATTCGACCAGACATCAGCCTGCTAGATACGACAGACTTTAGCAGTATGCCACTGGGTTTTAGTAATGGTGAGCAGGCGGCGATTGAGCATCAACAACAATTATTATCACTGCAAGCAACGCCGGAATACTATCAGCAATATCAATCTCAACGCCTAGCTTATAAGCAGTCATTACTTTCTTTCCAGCAGCAGTCTATCCACCAGATAACAATGGTCAATAACAGTATGGTGGATAACAAGCAGATTGAATCGGCTTTTGCAGTCAAAGAGGGTGATAGACCTGAGGCTGAAGATATCGTTGCAGCAATAGATAGAGTGTACGCATTAAATGAATTTGAGCGAGTTGAAGTCGAAACTGTCCGTGACGACGATAATAATAAACAACTGGTACTCAACGCGCAGCAAAAAAGTTGGGGGCCTAATTTTTTTGATATTGGCTTTTCATGGGAAGAAGACTTTGGTGAAGTGTCTGATTTGAAGCTTGATTTGATGTATACGATGAATAATGTGGCCGGCACTCGTGCTCAATTGCGTTTCGAACTCACCTCTGGGCGAGAAAAGTTACTGGCCGCTGAATACCGCTTACCTTTGGATGCACTCGATACTTACTACTGGAAAACGCGATATCAATTCTCTCAAGAGGAGCAATTGTATTACTGGGATAACGAACGTGGTCTCAGTACAGATAATAGTGCTCACCATGTCAGCACAGCGATTGGCATTAATTTGATTAATGACATGATTTTTGAGTTAGGTTTTTCGGCTGAAAAGGGCAATACTGAAACTGATTCAGTGTTTAACTTAGATATTGATTATGACACTTATTCTAGTTTTGCATTGCTAAGCTATGACTCATTAGACAGTTATAGTTTCCCCCGTGAAGGCACCTTGCTTTATCTTAGAGGCGCCTATAACAAAGATAACTTAGCACCTGTTGTCGTGCCTATTCTAGGTGAGATGCTTGATGATACTGAACTGTTTAATTATGAGTTTGTTTTCAAACATGCTCAAAGTTACAGGCAACATACATTAATCAGTAAAGTTAATCTTAGTGGTACTGACAGCTACCAAGTAAGCTTAATTCATACCCATAAATTGGGTGGTTTTCTCAACTTATCCGGCTTACATAAAGATGCCTTAGTCGGCTCACAGTTAGCTTATGGGTCTTTAGTGTACCAATATCGTATTGATTGGCATGGGTTCGGAGGTAAAGCCATTCCAATATATCTCGGTGTCTCAGCTGAGATGGGCAATGTTTGGCAGTATAAGAGTGAACGAGATTTAGGCGACCTCATTTATGCGTCGAGCATTTTTGTCGGTACTGAAACTGAGTTCGGGCCTGCAGTTTTGGGGGTTGGTATAAATGACTTGCATCATAAAACGGTATACTTGACCCTAGGGAAGATCTTTTAAATCAGCTTAAGTTGGTTTTACTTACCTGCAAAATGATGCGGGTCACAGTTATCAAAACTCACCATTGTAGAGTGTGAACAACATTACAGTATAGAGGCGTGAAAGCGCGTTAATCTGAATATAGATAAGGTTTGCCGCAAAGTCGGCACACTAATGGCTCATTATTAAGGACCTAAGCATGTCAGATTCAGTTCCAAATAAAGCATTTTACGATCGTGCAAACCAGTTTATTAACGTGGCTAATGAGCACAACCAAGACCCAGAAATTAAAACTGGTGAAATTAGCGCTTCTTTTATGTATTCACTATCGCGCTATAACGCTTGGTTCGGTTCTACAGGTTTTGAGAGTGCAGAACAAATGCAGCAGAAAAAAGCGGATATGATGGAGTATTACGTCGAAGAGTATCGCAAGATGCTTGAAGGTAACATGGACGACTATATCGCCAATTTCGATCAATACCGTAAAACGCAAAAGTAAGCCTGTTGCTGCACAGCGCTAGGTTATGATTTAAAAAATCCACTATCAGAGTATCGTTAAGATAATCGACAGTGGATTTTTTTATCGTTAATTACCCCGGTAACAACGGCATCGCAGTATTGTTTCCAATACAAACGGGCAAGACAAGATGACCAAGTCCCTATATCGCGTTGTGCTTAGTCCTACTGAGTACTCTGCCACCTGCAATCAACACTCAACACTCAACACTCAACACTCAACAATCAAGAATGTGAAATGGGCTCATCAATAGGTACTATAGCGCTAATTGTTGTCGATGCAGCCATGCTACCGGATTGCCTAACAGTGGTAACTGCCATACACCATAATGCTCATCATCTTGTAGGCGGTAGTAGCGAATATCATTATCGAACAATAGGCTGCGGCGCAACGAGCTGTAAAAAGTGAACAGTTCGCCTTGTTTTCCTAAATGTTGATCTGGAGTGAGGTGTTGATGGTCAACGGTCATGAAAAATACACTTATGTTGTGACCTTCTTGCTCTATTTGTTGCTCATTAAATTGATAACGAGCTTGAAACTGTATCGATGCCCCATCGCAATTTAACAGGCTAATACAGGCATCAACCGTCATAATGCCTGCTTTGTCTTCGTTGTAGAGCAAGGCCATCCTAAAATCGACTCTTACGATGCCACCAGATGCAGTCGGATAATAAATATAATTATTATAATGTTGCTCGGTTAATTCAGTTGTTTGTACAGCCGCTTTGGGTAAGGTTAATTGATTTCTGGACGGCGTGGTGGTGAGCTGTATCTTTTGCGTCAGCTGCTGTAATTGTACTGAAGATATTAAGGCGTTATGGCTAACGGTATTGAGCAAGCCCGTTTGAGCGCAATCACCTTCTGGGCACATTGCTAAACTGTAGTAATGATTGTGTTGTCCTAGCCATTGGGGCTGGGATGGATTAATTATGGGCAGCGGCAATGAATCACAGTGATCTTCTGAGGTCGCCTCAATTACTGCTGTTAATGGATGTTGTTGGCATAACGTAAAAGGCAGGTTTACTGAGGACGGTTGCCATAATCTATACCCTATAACGGCGATAATGATACTCAAAAATATCAATATAACCATAGCCTTCATGGTTAGGGTTGCACGGGGATTTTTGTTTTGCTTTGTTGCCTGTGGCGCGTTTAATGCGTAACCATGACGCGGAATGGTTTTAAGCTCTATTGACTCATCGCTAGCAAGCTTTCGTCTTAAGGTACTGATGCATTGATTGAGAGATGCATCAGTCGCATTGCGGTTAGGCCAACCAGCTGATTGTAAATCGGTTTTAGTGGCGACACCTTCAGCCAGTATTAGATGTTTTAATACTGCATTTTCTGAAAACGATAATGAGTGCTGCTCACCTGTTCTAGCATCCGTCAGGGTTTGTTTGTCAGAATCGAATAGCAAGTTGGCCAGCAACAACATGAAAATTCCTGAGTGCGTTAGAAGAGATATAATATAGCGAAATGTGGTTGATATTGATGTGAAAGTGGTCAAAAAAAATGACCTTCCTCAAATAAAAGGGGCATAAATGCCCCTTTGGTGGAGTGATGATGAATTTGGGGATTAATTCAATTTATGCTGTTGTTTGAGTTTGTCTAATTTATGGCAAGTCACACAGGATTCTGTTTCCAGTTCATCCTTAGGGACACCAAAACGACCGCCATTTTGCTCCATATGCGCACGTACATGGGGCTTAATTACCATGGTATTGCTGTCTTCGTCATACCGCTTGGCATGGCACGAATAACAAGTTGCCGACACTGGGCTCACATAAGCATCGACGTTAACATCAGTGGCCGGATATGCTCTGCTATCAGGATCATAAGTCAGATCCAATGCCAAGGGTTTGCCTTCTTCAGTTAAACGCTCTGCACCAAAAGTGTCACCTTCATGACAACGGTAACAGTTGGCTTGGTTAGCGGGGTAATTGACTGAGCGGATCCAATCCGGTTGTTTCTGAGTTGCCCGCTGGTTGTTATGTAATGAATGCATCCAGATTTTATGATCTGGGTGACTCACAACGAGTTGCTCAACAAAGTCTTTGTCACCTTGCACAGTATGACGTTCGCGAATGGCTTGGGTCGGCGGAGTATTGGGATTATGACATGCGACACATGCATCAACGATATCAGCAGTTGAGGTGCCGTAGCCTTTACCGCGAGGCATCATAGGCTTAAATGCAATAGCTTCTTCACCGTCATTACCGGAGAAACAGGTCGTATTCGCCAGCTCGAGGTTTGACTCAGTATTGCGAGAGTGACAACTGCGGCAATTTAGCTCGGTAGTATCCGTTTCTTCATTGTAACCATGACAAGAACCGCAATTTTTGTTTGACACAATTGGGCGACGTTTAATTTCATCACGCAGGCCATTGGCATCAAAGAACCAACGTTTGTTATAAGTAGCATTGCTCTTAACGCCTTCGGTACCACAGGTCGCAGCTTGACCTAAATCATCCGTGCAGAAAAAGACTCGATTCGAGATAAAGCCATAATTGTCTGAGGTATCACCAGCAAAGGTATCATTCATCTCAATTGGCCCGACCCGGTAAACAAGGTTGCCATCAACTAATGCATGCACAGGCGTTAAAGGACGTAACCCGCTTTGCTCTGACGTCATTCGTTTGGTGGTTTTACCGTAAACGGTATAGCCTCGGCCTTGTCCCATGTGACCAGCAAGCCCTATACCGTCTTGTTGCCCTTGGGTGAAATTAACATCAATGCCCCAGTTTACGTACAACTCAAGCCCGGTTAAATAATCCCAATCTTTCGCTTCTGTGCTAGTAAAAGGCAGCGGTTGGCCTTGTTGATCTTCAAGTCCAACCACGATTTCTGCAAATGATTCACCTTCAACATCAACAATCTTCGCATCGCTAATGTTGACATTCATTAGGCTGCGGCCAGCGATACCGGCATCGGCTTTGCCTCGGTGTTTATCATAGACATGCTCGGCACTATGGCAGCTTGAGCACTGGCTGTTATCACTCATACCGCTATGATCTATGTTGGCTTCTTCTAAGTTATGACAACTAGAGCAATTTTCACGAGTTGGCATTGTTTGCCAGTTTAGCGCTTCAGTGTGTTCGGTTGTTTCTTCATTGTTGTGACAAGCTAAACAGTTACCAACGGTCTCAGAGCTAACACCAATATGAGCTTGATGAGCAATGATAGGCCATGTTTTATCATCATCGACTCTGCCTGCTGAGTGGCAAGTGGCACAGTTTTCTAGGCTATCACCGCCATGTTTAATGCTGGCAATGTCTTCATGACAGCTTAAACATGTTTGACTATCGACAATATTACGGGTGAACGATAGCTCAGAACCATCGACCATGTAATCAGTGTTTTGATATGTGGTCGGCACTAACTCAGTGCCATTTACGCGGAGGATAACGCGTTGGGGTAAACTTGCATCATAGCCATTTGGAAAGTAACTGCTATCGGCTAGGTTGGTACCCATGGTGTATTGGTATTGGCCGTTAGCAAAGTCGGTTAACTCTCCAGGGCACTCTTCATTGCAGGTTTCGTTGAGCAGATATTGCCAAGCAGAGCTATCACCATTACTTGGTGCGAGTAACTGAGCGGCTTCCACTCTAATGCTGTTAATTTTTGTGACTGGCGTACCTTGTTCATTTTCAGCAGAGAATTTAAGCGTAATATTACCCTCAGAGACAGAAACATCTTCAATATCTAGGGATAAAACCTTTGCTGAAGGGCTGCTAGGTGGTGGTGAAATACCGTCTTCACCATCACGGCTATCGTTACCACACCCTGCCATAACAAGAGCGGCCAGTGACATGCTATATGCCAATATGTGCTTTTTATTGTTCATCATTATCATCTTAATTTTAGGATTATTAGTATTGCTTCCGCCGAGGACATTAGCTAAAGATGGGCAGATTTGATGAGTGAACTGTTTTAAAAATAGAGTTTTTTAGAGGGTTTGGCCTGATTTTAGATATTTTTAGCTTTTTTAACTGAAGCTGTTGATGGTTTGGCTTTGAAATAGGGCTCTCTAATAAAAATCCACTATCAGAGTATCGCTAAGATAATCGACAGTGGATTTTTTTGATTCCGTTTTTTGATTCAGTTTTTTGATTTAGTTTGATGACTCATCACCACTAACCACTAACCACT
>NZ_MCUF01000029.1:0-46533 GCF_002873615.1 Shewanella sp. 10N.286.51.B7 | reverse complement strand
TAACCACTAACCACTAACCATTAAGCCAATCAGCCTTTAATGTTATAGGCCCCAGTCGTGCTGAGTACCACGGTAATGGCAGCATCGCTGGTGTTTTTCCAATACCAACCATGGGCACCTGCAAAAGGGGTGGTTAATGAGCCAGTCACTTTATTTGCAGTACTAATGTTGTAGCTTTCATAATAGCCAGTGGTATCGCCTTGGGGCTCACCGTGAAAGTCAAAAAACAACGGGGCTTCATCAAGGGTGTGCCATTGATAGGTTAAATGAGTAAATTGATTGAGCAGTAATTTATATTCCAAGCCTTTGCCTGCAGGAATAACCACATTGACGCTATCCGATCTTACCGCTGACGTTTTTCGGGCTTGTTTAATGTCGGCAACTAAGGGCGCGGTGACAATGACTAATTCTGCACTCTCAATACCATCTACACTTTCTTCATTAATCACACTTCCTGCATTTTCAACAGTCCCTATTTCAGCTGCTTGAGCTATTTTGGTTAACCCTAAGGCTGTGCCAATACCGGTCGGATCGATGCTGTATTCAGCAGGTAATATGGCGACCGCGAGTACTAAAATACCGATAACGGTAGCGATGACGCTGGCTTTGATTAGTGTGGCTGTTGACTGCACTTGCACGTCATTATTGTCAGAATGTTGCATGGTCAATCCTTTTTAAATCAATTTATTAACGTTATGGGTAAAGCGTGTGGATAATTAAGCTAATAACGCCATTAACTGACGAAATACCCCGTTAGTTGAAAGCCCACGAGCATAAGGCCTGCGCTCATTAACCCAGTGTTAGTCGCGACTGAAAAACGCATAAAACTCGGACTTCGACGCCATGCACTCATTAGAATTAACACCAAGGCTAGGGCCATGAATTGACCTATTTCGACACCGACATTAAACGCAATAATGTTGGTGACTAAACCATCTTGCGGCAAATTAAATTCTTGTATTTTGGTGGCTAAACCAAAGCCGTGAAACAAGCCAAAAATTAGTACGGCCAGTTTGGTATTGGGCTGAATTCCCCATAAACGTTTAAAACCTCCCAAGTTATCAAAACCTTTATAAATAATAGAAAACCCAATAATGGCATCGATTAAATAGGCATTGATATTGATGTCGTTAAATACGCCCCACAATAAAGTAACACTATGACCTAAGGTGAAAAGGCTGACATATAACAGGACATCCTTGGCACGATATAAAAAGAAAATCACTCCTACTAGAAACAGTAAGTGATCGTAACCTGTCACCATATGTTTAGCGCCAATATAGATAAAGGGCAGTATTGATACCCCTTGATTTTGGGTTAAAAACTGTCGAGTAGTTTCATCTACTCCGTGGGCAAATAAGGAAAATGAAGCGAAAAGCCCCATGAATATCACAGCCATTTTTATGGCTGTGGCCAGTGGTTGGCTCATTGTTGTAACTCCAATAAGTCACGCACAAATGCGCGTTATAAATATCACTTTACGACTGAGCTCAATCATTGAAGCCCTGCTGAAATAACTCAGTTTGGCCTTGATGAATGCGCAGTCAGTTAAATCACTCTTATTATGAATATGATTATAAAGTCGCTGACTTATTGATGTGGTGGCGGGATTGGGGGAGCAAATTGGTAACTTTGATAATGTATTTCATCATCAGAAAGCGTATTGGTATGGGTAAATTCAGCGACAAATAGGGATTCAAATGGTGGATGAGCCGCTGAGAGTGACTGATTAGAATGTTCATGGTCAGCAGATTGAGCAAGGTTATTCGTCGCCAATATCTCAGCCTGTGACTCAGTGGCATTAAAGGGCATGTTAAGGGTATTCTCAGCCTCTTGGTAAGGATGAGTATGCTGTGATAAATCGGTATGATGATGAGCAAGCACAATGCCTGATGGGTGCTCCCCATGAGGGTATTGCACTGAGAATGCCGCACTGATGGTAAATAACTGACACAGCAATACCATTAACACTATCGATAGTGTCATTGGGGATAATGGCCTAGATTGAAATTTGGCCTGATGGTTATTGAAGTTCAGTTGTTTGAGCCTTGGCACCAAGTTGCGTCATTTATTAAAGTGATTAAGGTGATTAAGGTGATTAAGGTGATTAAATCAGATAAATCCCAAAACTGCCAGTGCAGCTGTTATAGGTCATAGTAAATCATGGTTAACGCTCACTAGACTTGAACAGTCGTTCATTATAAAATTGAGCAATCGTTCAAAACATTGACCTTAATACGTGATGAAAGTACGTTGTGAGAGTCCGTGATAAGGGGAGTTTTATGAGTAAACCAGCCAAGTTCAATCGTGACGAAACGATTCAAAAAGCGGCCAACCTATATTGGAAAAAAGGTTTTCACGCCACTTCAATGCGCAACCTGCAAGAAGTGATCGATCTACGCCCTGGTAGTATTTATGCCAGCTTTGGTAGTAAAGAAGGACTGTTTAAAGAGGCTTTACAATACTATGCTCAAATGGGTGTTGAGATGCTAGCGAAGTGTCGCGTCGATGCTGGCTCGCCAATAAAAGCATTAAAACTGTTTATTGAACGCTCTGTCATTTGTAATAAACCTGCAGCCCCGAGCGGTATGTGTATGTTGGTGAAAACAGTTGCAGAATTAACTGAAGATAATGCCGATTTATTAGCAGAAACCAAAAATGCATTAGCAATGGTTGAGTCAGAATTTGCCGCGTTATTATCTGAAGCACAAGCATTGGGCGAGCTAGATGCTAAACAAGATCCACAAGCATTAGCGCGTTTTATTCAGGTGCAAATTATAGGTATAAGAACCTATGCACATGCGAATCAAGACGATAAAACGATTCAAGATCTAATCGATGCTGTTTTTGATAGCTCACAGCTAAAAGCATGTCGTTAACCATTTTCTGTTAAATTAAACGCCTAGCCTATTGATGGCTTTTTTGGGGAGCTAGCATGGCTACAACACTCGCATTTGATGTTTATGGCACCTTAATTAATACCCATGGTGTATTAGCGCAGTTGCACACTATGATGGGTGACAAAGCTTATTTATTTTCCACTACCTGGCGTGAGAAACAATTAGAGTATTCTTTTCGTCGAGGGTTGATGAAAAACTATGTTCCTTTTAGTGAGTGTACCCGCCAAGCGCTAGATTATAGCTGCCTGTATTATCAAATCGAATTAACTCAAGCTCAAAAACATACCTTACTCGAAAGCTATAAAACCTTGCCAGCATTTGATGACGTTAAACCCAGCTTGCTTGCCCTTAAAGCCGAAGGGTATCGTTTATTTGCTTTCTCAAATGGCACTAATGAAGCGGTTGAAACCTTATTAACCTCGGCAGGTATTGCAGAATTTTTTGAAGGTGTAGTGAGCGCTGATGAAATTCAAACCTTTAAGCCTAACCCTGCTATTTATCAGCACTTTTTAAGCCGAGCAGACAGTGTTGCAGCTAACACATGGCTCATCTCCAGTAACCCATTTGATGTGACTGGCGCCATATCAGCTGGCATGTACGCCGCATGGGTTCAGCGTAGTCCTCAAGCTATATTTGACCCGTGGGAGATTAAGCCGACACGGGTCGTTAATAGTTTACAAGGCTTGTCTGAGAAATTAGCCTCTGATGAATAAAAAGCTAATTAACGCATGCAGTTTAGGAGTCAGTTAAGGTGAGTGAGTCTAAAATACCTTGGCCACTGTGAATACCACCTTCATTTTCGCTCGCAGGTTTACTGCGGATCAAGTACCCAGCATAACCATCAAACTCCGTCATTGAATCACAGAGTACAAGCCTGCTTGGGTAGTGCTCTGTGCATCCTAAGTCATCTCGCTTTATACTAGCTACTCACTCCCATCATATTGCAACAACGAGCACAGCTAAATGCCGACCATTAACCAAGCTGGGTTAACTGAAGTTACTGCTTCAGAACAAGCGCCAAATTCTGAAACAACCCAAACTCATCAGCATTTTAAAATCTTTAAACCCTTTGGTTTTTTAAGTCAGTTTGTGCCTGAAACTCGTAAGAAAAAGCACTTACTGGGGGAGCTGCATGCTTTTCCTGAAAAAACCATGGCAATTGGCCGATTAGACCATGACTCAGAAGGACTGTTGCTACTGACAACAGACGGCATGATGAGTCATAAGGTTCGCAGTAAAGGCATCGAGAAAGAATACTATGTGCAGGTTGACGGTGATATTACCCCTGAGGCGATTTTACTGTTACAAAGCGGCGTTGAAATTGGCATAAATGGCAGTAAATATCTCACCTTACCTTGCAAAGCCTTTAAGTTAAAAGCCGACCCAGAATTACCGAGTCGAGGGCGTAAAATCCGCGACCCAAGACATGGGCCAACCAGCTGGGTATCAATTACTTTGTGTGAAGGCAAGAATCGTCAAATACGTAAAATGACAGCTGCAGTGGGGTTTGCAACATTGCGATTAGTGAGAGTACGGATTGGGGATATCCATATTGATGATATGGATGCAGGGGAAGTGATTGAGCTAGATGGGTTTGATGAAGCACTGGGTAGTTAATAGTTAATCGTTAATAGTTAATTGGAAGGGATTGGTAGTTGGATGGGATAAATTGAATCGATAAAACCCTTTTAAATGAATAGTTTTAGTTTGAAAGTCGTGGCGCTTCGCCCACACCAGAGTCAAGGGGTAAAGCGCTAGTACCCCTTAACAAACCCTCAGCGCCCCGACGAAAAATGCTGAAAAGCGCATGATTTTCGATGGGGATTGATCCAGCTTTTGACTTTGTTTGATTACTGCTTCGGCCTTCTTCGAAAATGCTAACGCTTCCGATGGTGCATCCCTGCACCTCGAAAGCTAGCCTGACGTCCTGTCAGGCTCACGCTATTTTCTTCAACGTCCTCAATTCAAATGGAATTTTTGGGCAGGTAAAACTATTGATATTTGTGTTTTTATCTTTTTTCTTCTACATATAAAGTTAAATCGAAGAGACAGAAATCCCAGTGTAGATGCAGCAGCGAGCTTCTGACTGCCAAGGATGGCAGGAATGTCATTATTGTCGGGAACAAATTTGACCAAAACATCGATGTTTTGGCAGAGCTTTCAGGGACCTTTTGATTTCTATAAAACGTGTAGCGTCTAGCAGTTGTATCAGCACATAAGCCTGCGGCAGGCAATAGATTAGATTGAAGTTGTGGGTTTAGATAAATTAGCCAATATCAATAGGGTTACGTTACAACGACCAATAAAGCCGTCAGGCTTAAATCCTAGTCATCATAAAGAGTCTGCAGTGCATTTCTGTCGTTTCAATGGGAACGTATGAACCTTATGCAGGCAATTGCATTTTTATTTAAGTACTTTTAAACCAAACATGTAGCGTGTGATATTAAGTGGCCTAATTAGGAAGTAACAAATTGTGCTGCAGGTTATTAGCGATAGGAGTAAAACTGATATTGATTTTATAGCAATGCCAGCATCCCACTGAACGATATAGAAAGCAAAAACCACGATGATGGTTTGATGCAAAATGTAGAAGGGGTAAATCAATTCGTTAGTGGTGCGCAGCCATTTGGGTGTGCTACTACAAATGGCGCTTGCATAGCCAAATAATGCTAATAACCCCGACCATGACACTAGAGTGCAGACTAACCACCAAATCTGCCAGCGAACTGCTAGTGAAGCGTACTCACTGAGATCTGGTGAATAGTAATACCCATAGAAAACTACTGAACTCAGCATAAAAATGATTAAGTTTAGTTTTCGACTTTCGCGTAGTGACTGCCATATTTGGGGGCTGTTTATAAAGCACATACCTGCTAGAAAGAAAAAGAAATAGAACAAAGAAATAGATAGGTTTTCAATATTATGATCTTGTGAAGGCATCCAATGCTTGCAGCCTAATCGGATGATAATTAGAGTAATCACTAACGAAAACAACCCATATCTAGACTTAGTAATGTGTTCGATGACGCGAATAAAAGCATTTCCAGTTTGAGAATGTAGAATCTTATTCAGCGGAATTGCGAGCACCATAAACACAATTAGAAACTCAATAAACCACAAATGATTCGCGTTAAATGAAAGCGCTAATTGCTGGTAAGCGGTAGTTAAATTTTTATAATCATTAATATGTTCATAATAAATTTGTGGCGGCACAATGAGTATCATGCCAATAATTAAAGGGACAAATAAACGGTGGAATTTGCTTAGTAAAAACTTGCTAGCGGGCAGTTTTTTCAATAATAACAAACTGCCAGCACCGGCTATAAAGAATAGAGAAGGTAAGCGTAATTGCTCAAAATAAACCATGATATCGTCAAGTAATTTGCTCGACTCATTGTTCATCACATGCCAACCATCACCATTGAATGGCATAAAAACATGATGTAAAAAAACGCCAAAAATTAAAATGACTCTTAGCCAGTCTAATTCTGAAAACCTATCATTATCCATTGATAAACTTACCTTCCATTGCTTTATTACTTGGTTAAGCTCACTTTATTAAGTGCAATGATGCTTTATACCACTTCAACAATACATTGTATTTTATTAGAAAAAAACTAAACCATCTTTGACAGTTCTGCCTTAATTTTACTAAACAGTGGATGCTTACTCTTTAATTGTGCAACGTTCTTCGATGTCTCAAATGTGGCAAGGGTAGAAGCCTCCCATATTAGATTGTGACATCCAATGAAGTAAGTTGAAGTTATGAGTTTAAGCAAAGCGCTAATACCGACTTTTGACGTTAGCTCATGACTCGTCAATAACATCTAATTCTCGACTAACGCGTCAATTATTTTTTGTTTTATAATTCATTGAGATAGATGAAATTATTTGATTCTTTAGTTTGGTGTCAATAATGAAATAAAATGCTGTAACTAAGCTGATACTCTTTAGTTTATTCTATTAAAATTCAATGGATTAGCATAATTTACACTTTGACGTAGGTGTCAAAATATTGCTAGTTGAAACAGTGATTATTACGCTAGATAATTGCTTCGACTTTATCAGAGTATCAGCTCCTATAGTTCACTCCATTTAGTCTTTTTCCTTATTTTACTTTATCTCTTTAACTCCCAAGGAGTGACTTGCTGTGTCAAAGCAAATATTTAAACTTTCATCAATTCTTACTGCCATGTATTTCATCGTGCCTACTACAGTTCAAGCTCATGGCTGGGTAGAGTTTCCTGAGGCGAGACAATCAATCTGTTATGAGCAAGGTGGACTTTGGACTGGTAATCCACCTAATGCAGCTTGTGCTGCGGCACTGCAAGAGTCGGGCACCTACCCATTTATTCAACGTAATGAAGTGGCTATTAACATTCAAGCGCCAGATTACCTTGATCAAAACATTGTTAAAGCAGCCATTCCAGACGGTTCATTATGTTATGCCAATGACTCGCAAAAAAGTGGTCTAGGTATCGCGCATTCAGACTGGACGCGCACTGAAATCGCGCCAGGGACGTTTGAATTTGTTTTCAATGCAACAGCGCCACATAACCCGTCATACTGGGAAATCTATCTAACAAAACCCGGTGTTGATGTATCCCAAACTCTTAAGTGGGATGATTTAGAATTAATTCAAGAGTACGGTGATATTACTGTAGGTGCTGATAAAAAGTATCGCATGAACGTGACTATTCCAGCAGATCGCAGTGGTGATGCCGTGTTGTATACAAGATGGCAGCGTATCGACCCTGTCGGTGAAGGTTTCTATAACTGTAGCGACATTACCATTACTGGTGATGAACAGCCTCCGGTTGATCCAGGCTTACCTTACTTAAATAAAGGTGAGCAATTTATCCCGAGTGACATCAGCATTAATACCCCTCAAATCGGTGAGTCGGTTAAATATGACGTGCTGAATCAATATGGTGAAGTACATAACTCATTTAGCATTAAAATCACTACTGATAATCAACTCGATTGGGATCGCTTATTAGCATCGCAAATCAGTGGCTACTACGAAACTAATCACAGTGGTCATGTGTTTATTGGTGATTGGCATGCTGAAATGAATCACTACATGTATTTTAGAGATAACCTACATGCCAATTACTTCAACTCAAAAAGTGAAAACGCTTCAGGTGTATTCAGTATTGTTGCTGAAGAAATTGACCCACAATTAAAAGCTGTTATCACGCCACAGGCTTTACAAGAAATTGAAATTGCTGAGGTAGAGCACGGTACTGTAGTCGTGCTTCATCCACATAATACCCAAGGTGAGTTTGATAGTGTGCAATGGGCGCAATTAAGTGGTCCTGCCGTAAATGTTGAGCAAGGTTTGTATAGCGAACTAATGGTTAATACTGAGCAATTAGATAGCCAAGGTGAGCATGAATTGTCGTTTAGATTAACGGTATCAAACAACGAAGGAAGTGACAGTTCAGTATATGGATTCACTGTAATCGGTGAAGAAGAAACGCCTGAAGTTCCTCCAGTTGAAGGTGATTGGGATGCGGATAAGGTTTATGTTGAAGGGGATACAGTAACGTTTGATGGCCGAACTTGGACAGCGAAATGGTGGACCCAAGGTGAGCAACCTGGCACGACAGGTGAGTGGGGCGTTTGGCGATAATATCGCTTTGCTAATAGCCATTATTGGTAAAAATAGAGCCACTTAATCAATGACATTAAAGCCAGTTTAGTTAGCTAAACTGGCTTTTTATTTTTTAGCATTTCCTGATCTGCTTTATCGAGTAGTTCAACAAAGTCAGTATTAAGATCCACGTCAATAATGCCGATGGAAACACTGTAATCAGGTAGATTAGGGCTGTGTCTGGCCGATAAAAAACCTTTCTGTAATCGCTGTTTGATCACCGTTTGGTCGTTCTTATTTTCTAATAGCACTAATGCGACAAATTCATCGCCACCAATGCGGCCAATAACGTCGCTTTGACGCACAGTTGCTTTTAACACCACACCGATATGTTGGATTAATTCATCTCCCACTTTATGGCCAAATTGGTCATTGATCTGTTTAAAGTTATCCACATCTAAATAGCATAACCCTAGTTTGGCTTGATTGCGTTTTGCTAAAGATATGCGTTGTTTACCTAAGACTTCAAAGCCTCGGCGGTTATTAATTTCTGATAGCGGATCGGTAATCGCAAGTTGCTGCATTCGGCCATATAGGTCGATTAAGGTGAGATCGGATTCAAGGATATCTTTTAACTGTTCAATGAGCTCCAGATAGCTGGGTTCATATTCTGTTTGGTCGTAGTCCATCACACAAAAAGTGCCGAAAGGCGTGCCGTCGGGCCAAAAAACCGGTACACCTAAGTATGAAGTAAAGCCATCATTATGGACTTCGGGGTTGGTATCCCAGCAGGGATCAATAGGGGCATTGGCAACATAAAGTGGCTCACCTGTTTCAACGATCCTGCGGCAAAATATATTGGCTTCAGGTTCAATGATAATACCGGCTGCGTAAGGGTTGCTGCTTTGTTGACTGGCAATAGTGACTTGAAACCCATCAGGAGTGTATTGGACTAAAAAGCCCGCGGGAGCATGAAACACTTTGGCGAGAAGGTTGACTGTTTTTTGCCATTTATCGAGCGAAATTAGCTCATTAGGTTTATCAAGTAGGAAAGCTTTGGGATCAAGTATTGTTTTTTTATTCATTGATCAGTCCGTCATACGTTCATGAAGAATTTAATTATAGTGCAAAAAATTGAGTAGAAATTTATGGTCTATTTATTGCGATGAATATAGATAAACAGCAGCTCAATGAGCTGCTGTTAAGGGGGATTTGCAAGTTCACTGTTGGCGAATTGCGATTGCAAATTGCCGATTGCTATTGTTTAGCGAGCAGCTCAGTCAGCACTTGCTTGTAAGTCTCAACTGGGTGAGCGCCATTTAATGCGCTGGTGCGATTAAACACGACCGTCGGAACAGACGATATACCTGCCGCGGTCCATTGATCTTTTTCTGCTTTTAGATGTGCTCTGACTTCTGGGTTATCCAGTAATGCCATGGCTTCGTCGGAATTTAGGCCGACTGCGGCAACTTCACTGGCTAGTACATTTCTGTCGGAGACATCTTTATGCTCGGTAAAATAGGCACTGAATAAACGCAGTTTTAGCTCTGTTTGCTTACCTTGAGATTTGGCATAATCCAGTAAAATATGAGCATCAAAGGTGTTAACGATTTTTGAATCGTCATTAAAGTTAAATGCAAACCCTTGTTCGGCGCCACGTTGGGTGATGTTTTCTCGAGCTTTAGCGCTATCTTGTGCGCTAGAACCGTATTTACGCGCAACGTGATCACGTAAGTTTTCCCCTTCTGCTGGCATATCGGGATTGAGTTCGAACGGTTGCCATTCAAGCTCAATTTGATCTTCAATACCGAGTTCAACAATCGCCTGGTTTAAGCTGTTGTAACCAATGATGCACCATGGACATACGACGTCTGAGACAACGTCGAGTTTAATTTTTGTCGACATAAAAGACCTTATACTGCTGAATAGAAAGAGGGGGCAGTAAAACATTAAAGAGTGGATAATGCACCACTCTTTTCTAGTATGTTATTTACTTAGTCGCTTGCCAGTTAAACTGTTGGAATGGCTTATCAACGGGGGTTTTAGCAACATGGTTTACATAGTTACTGATCACTTTTTGCGATAAGCCTAAAATGATTTCCAGTAATTGTTGTTGGCCATAACCAGCTGCAAAAAAGGCTTCCATTTCTGCGTCAGATAACACGCCACGATTGCGCACCATTAATAATGTGGTGTCATGCAGCGCTTGCAGTTTAGCTGTAGGCATTGCGTCACTGTTTCTTAATGCTTCAGTTAACGCAGCATCGACCTTCATTGAGTGAGCAATCCCAGTGTGAGCCGGTACGCAATAAGTACACTCATGCTCAACATTGATGGTTTGCCATACGACCGTTAACTCTTCAGCATCAAAAGATGACTGAGTGAAGAGGTTATGCAGTGACTGATACGCTTCAAATGTTGCTGGTGATTCAGCTAACACACCGTGCAGATTTGGCACCATACCATAGGCTTTTTGAGAACCTTCTAGCATGGCCTTACTTGCTTGTGGTGCAGTCTCGATACTGTGAATAGTAAATTTGCTCATGGTATTACTCCAATTTTTATTTAATAGGGCTTAAGCTGACAAAACCCTAAAATAGGATGTCATTTAAAAAAGTGCCGGGGTTAATCGCTCGGTATGGAAATACTATACCTTTAATTTGAACGTTCGTTCAAGTTATATTTTGAACAAGTGTTCAAAAATAAGGTTGTGACTGCTTACCTCTATGATTTATCGTTATAATTTTTTTGGTGAGATTGAAGTGGCAGAACGATAAATAACCATCATGGCATGTGCTAAATAGCCTTCGAGCTTTATGTTTAAGTGTTAACTTGCTATACATAATAATGACTTACTGATATTTCATCGTGTCACCCTATTATTTGTATCATTTGAGATTTTGGATAGATTTTATGAAAGGCCAATCGCCTTATAGCCGAATAGAACGCGTGCTTGATTATATTCATCACAATAGTGATAAGACGCTCGGCTTAGATGAGCTTGCTGAAGTGTGCCAGCTTTCTCGCTGGCAATTACAACGTATTTTTCAGCAGCAAACGGGCTTGAATGTGGCGCAGTATGTTCGAGAACTAAAGTTAAGTCTGGCTGCAGGTAAAGTAGTGACTACTGATGATCGAATGTTGGATATTGCCTATCAATTTGGCTTTACCTCAGAGGTGAGTTTTAGTCGTTCTTTTAAGCAACTTTTTGGGCTTAGCCCTAGCCAATATCGCAGACGTGGTACCAAAGTCGGCTTGCGCAATGCGATAACTCAACGCGCTGAGCACTTTATTGATAGCACCTCATTACAAACCCGTATTGAACATAGGCCGGGCTTTACCGTTTATGGTGTATCTACTCCTGTGAATGGTTTACTGGCTGAGGCGCCGAATTTTGCGACCATAGTGCCGATTACATGGGCGTCGTTATTCAATCTGATTGACGATGAAGGGGCTTTAACGGCGCAAATGATTGGCGTTGTTGATACCCGATTACCTAAAGACCTGCATTACTGGGCTGCGCTTAAGGTCGATAATGAGTTGCCTTTGGCTATTCAGGCGTTAGTCGAGTCGGAGCAATTAACCTGTTTAACAATACCAAGCCAAGAATATGCAGTGGTGTCTTATCATGGCTTGCTAAGCGGTTTTGGTCAGCTAGTTGAATGGTTAATTTGTGACTGGTTACCTCAATCAGGTTTTGAGGGCGTTGATGGTTTTGATTTAGAGCATTATGGTGCCCTAAGTATCAACACGGATGAACCTTCCCATATGGAGTATTGGCTGCCGATTAAAAGCGTGACTTAATTTACTTCTATTGCCTCTCTCTTTGCATCTTGTAAGTGTGACACTTCTCTCGAAATAACATTTATTTTATAAATTCCTCCCTTCATGCACCAAATTGTTAAATGTATCTAGTTGAAACACTATATCATCCGCGCTTGATAATCATTCTCATTAGTATTCATGTTTACTGACATGGAATTGAACGTTAAAAAGGCAGAGGGCGGTATGGTCTCATCTAACAGTAGTAAGTCATTTAAATTATCCATGGTTGCAGCAGCGATGAGCGCATCTATGGTTTATAGCCAGCAAGTGTTAGCTGAAGACATTAATGACTTATCGATTGAAATCCCAAAGTTTGAAACCATTACAGTTCTTGGCCAAGCCTATCGAAATACAGCGACTAAAACATCGCTAACGCCGCTTGAAACACCTCAAGGCGTCACTGTAATAGACAGCGAATTACTTGAGCAACGCGGTGTTAAGTCATTAAACCAAGCTCTGCGATATGTGCCAGGCGTGACCACTGAGCAAAAAGGTGGCGCTGTCACCATGTATGACACCTTTAATATTCGTGGTTTTGATGTTAACCAAAGCTACTATGACGGCTTAGTACTGCAGTCACTAACGGGTTGGAACTTACAGCCTCAAATTGACCCTGTAGCGCTTGAGCAAGTTGAAGTGTTTAAAGGACCAACGTCAGTACTTTACGGTTCAATGCCACCAGGTGGCATGGTCAACATGATTGCTAAAACCCCACAAGATGCACGCAGCACTGAAGTGAATGTGGCGGCAGGTTCTGATAATTTAATCGAAGCCTCTATTGATACCACTGGCCAAATTGGTGACAGTGATTTTTCTTATCGCGTGATTGCCTTAGCGCGCAGCAAAGATGGTCAAGTTGATCATACCGAAGAAGAACGTTTTGTGTTCGCACCTTCGATTGATTGGAACGTGTCAGACAGTACCTACGTAAACTTCAATCTGTACTACCAGAACGATCCATCAATGGGAATGAACTCATCATTGCCGTCATCAGGCATGATTTATGACAATCCAAACGGCAGCACTAGCTCATCGACTTTCGCTGGCGACAAAAACTGGTCTGAGTTTGAGCGTGAGTTTGTATTAGCGGGTTATAAAATCAATCATGATTTCAACGATAACTGGTCTTTTTTGCAAAACTTCCGCTATATGGATGCGACGTTAACGCAAAAGAATACTTACCATTTAGGTGATAACTTTGATCCTGAAACAGGCATCCTAGATCGTAACATTTACAGTACTGAAGAAAGCTCAACAGGTTTCACCATTGATAACCAATTATCAGGTTTAGTTTATACCGGTGATGTTGAGCATAACTTGTTGTTCGGTCTTGATTACCAAAAACTTGATGGTGTTTCGGCTTATTCAGAATATGGGATGACCAGCCAGTTTGGTACGTTCAACATCTTTAATCCGAATAACGACATGATTAACCCGTCCGAATTAACTTCGACTTATGATGCGACGGATGACGTTAAAGTTGAGCAAACGGGTTTGTATTTCCAAAACCAAATGCGCTACGACAATCTAATTATGATTTTGGGTGGCCGCTACGATGACTACAGCTCATCGAGTGAATATTCAGATGATTATGCTGATACAAACTCAGCTGCTGATCATCAAGAGTTCTCATACCGCGTTGGCGCAATGTACGAGTTTGAAAATGGGATTTCGCCATTTGTTAGCTATGCCACCAGTTTTGAGCCAGTTGCGGGGACTAAAACCGATGGTTCAACTTACAAACCTGAAATGGGCGAGCAGTTTGAGTTCGGTTTGAAGTATGGCTCAGCAGATCAAAGCAAAACGGCGGCCTTGTCATTCTTTAACATTGTTAAAAGTGATGCCTTAATGGCAAACCCTGATGATCCTTGGGGCGATAAACTGCAAATTGGTGAGATTGAATCTCGCGGCGCTGAATTCGAAGGCCAGTGGTTTGTTAATGACAATGTCGATGTTGCGGTTAATTACACCTATATCGATATGGAAATTACCAAAGACAGCGGTAACGGTTTGCAAGGTACTCAACCAATTTATGTGCCTAAGCATGCAGCATCATTGTGGACTAACTACCACATTGATGATGGTGCGCTAGCGGGCATGCGTATTGGCGGTGGTGTGCGTTATGTGGGCGAAATGCAAATGGACGCGATGAACACTGACCAAGTTGAATCATACACCTTAGTGGATTTATCAGTAGGTTATGACCTTGGTGAGTTCAGCAGCAGTTTATTAGGTGCTAGCGTTAATTTAGTTGCTAATAACCTATTCAACGAAGAGTACTACACCTGTTATGACTCAGTGAATTGTTGGTACGGCGCAGAACGTAACGTTGAATTAAACTTCAAATATAACTTCTAATTGCGTTTACGATAGCCATAAATACGGGGCGAAAGCCTCGTTTTATGGTTTTACTTATTTATAAAAGCTATTAGTAATAAAAGCTATTAGTAATGAATGCTAAATGACCAATGTAATAAGTGGCGATGCAATGAGTTTATCTGTTTTTAACGATATTTATCAGCAATGCGAACAAATCTCTCCTTATCTTAAAGGGGAGATTTTGGTTTCTGACGCTCCCGATTCATCACTGATTTCATCTCAGCAATCGAACTTACAAAACATTCGTTCTCTGCATCAAAGTATTAGGCAGCAATCGCCTGAAGCGGGCCAAGCTTATTGGTTGACTCGCAGCTGGGACTTGCTGACTTGGCAGCCGCTGTATGTTGCTATTACAGCGATTTATCATTGCCAAGCCTTACCTGATTTATGCAATATGTCCCAGCGTCATCAAGACGGTGTAGTGGCAGGATTTTGCTTTTCGTGCACAGACTGCAGCACGGGCGAGTACCATCAGTTAGTGAGTGCAGCGGGTCAGCAATTACTGACTATCTTTGAACATTTTCGCCAAGAATTAGATCAATCAGTCCGTTGTCGGCCTCGATTTGTAGAGCATTTAATTGCAGATGCCTTATTGAATCGTCTACTCTTGTTGCAACAGACTAACCCTGAGTTTTCAACCTATTTTATCCGTCAGCAGGCGGCATTATGGTTAAATGCGTTGTCATTGCCAGACGAACATCTTAAGAAAATTCAGCTATCACCTATAACCAACCAATTAGTATTTACTCGTTCAAGTTGCTGCTCGGTGTATAAAACCGTCACTGGCCAGAAATGTGCTAATTGTCCCAAGCTAAAACAGAAGAGTGTTTAATGTACCAACTGAACGACGTCAAAGTTATCCGCGATCAACGTACCATTCTTGATATCGAGCAACTCAATATTGACCCTCATGCACTGACTGTGGTCCTTGGGCATAATGGCTCGGGTAAGTCGACACTGGTTAATTTACTTGCCAATCAATTTCAGCCTGAGCAAGGTGAAATCACCTTGGCAGATAAAACGTTAAGTAAATACAGCGCAAAAGACTTAGCTCGTACTGTGGCATATTTGCCACAAAAACTGCCTGAGGTGGCAGGACTCAACGTGGCTGAATTAGTGCGTTTAGGGCGTTTTCCATGGCGCGGTACTTTAGGGCGCTGGCGCGATGAAGACCAAGCGATTATTGAGCAAGCAATGGCAGAAACCGGCGTTTCTGATTTTAAAGATACTTTAGCGGAACAGTTATCAGGTGGTGAGCGTCAACGTACCTGGGTGGCGATGTTACTGGCGCAGCAAGCCAAATTGATGATTCTAGATGAACCCACCTCTGCGCTTGATATTCAGCATCAGTACCAGTTAATGGAATTACTCAGCCGTCTTAATAAAGAGACAGGGGTTGGCGTGATTGTGATTTTGCATGACTTGAACCTTGCACTGCGCTTTGCTACCCAAATTATTGCACTAAAGAAAGGCAAAATCGCTTTTCAAGGTGATACCGATATTTTGTTAGATGAAACCTTACTCAGTGATTTATACGCGACACCAGTGACATTAGTCGATCACCCAAGCAAGCCGCATAAGGTGGCGATTGTATGCTAAGAGTCGTGGTTTTATTGTGCTTAACCGCTGTGCTGATGATGCCACATAAAGGCTTTACGGATCAGCTCAGTAGTACTAACTCAATAATTGAAATTAAAGATAGCAATGGTATTCAGCAGTTTGCCAGCATTCCCACTCGAGTTGCCGCGTTGAATTGGGATGTTGCTGAGCAAGTACTTGAATTAGGCGTAACGCCCATCGCAATGCCTGATGTCGCGGGGTACAAAGAGTGGGTAATGAATCCTGCTGTGCCTGATGAGGTGATGGATGTGGGCACTCGCGTTGAACCGAACTTTCAGCGTTTGGCAGCGCTGAAACCTGATGTGATTATTATCGCTTCACCACAATTAGATTTATTGCCACGACTTGAACAAATCGCGCCAGTGTTATTTTTTCAAACCTACAGTGAACACCATGATAATGCTCAAGCTGCATTAGATAACTTTTTGAGCATCGCCAAGCTATTAGGCAAAGAGCCTGAGGCGCAAACGAGAATTGCTCAAATGCATGCTGTGATAGCCGAACAAAAACAGCAATTGCTGAGTGCCTATAACGGCACTTTGCCAAAAGTGAGTACATTTCGTTTTGCCAGTATGACTTCGGTATATTTATACGGTGATAACTCGACAGCGCAATACGCACTTAAATTATTAGGCATTGAGCCCGCATTAAAAGTTGAAGCCACTCAATGGGGCCTTAAACAGCAGCGTTTAAAATCACTGCGTTATATTGGTGATGGTGTCGCGTTGTATTTTGAGCCATTTGCCCAAGAAACTGAACTTAGCCAGAGCGTGATGTGGAATGCCATGCCATTTGTGCGTCATAACAAGATGAACAGTATTGCCCCAGCATGGAACTACGGAGGGGCAATTTCAATTGAATATATGGCACAAGCCCTGACTAAAAGCTTATTAGCCATTGCCCCCAATTCAGTTAATACAGCGCCAATGGCCATCGACGCAGAGTTAATGAGCTCTGATAAATCAGCGATTGAAGGAGAGCTTTAATGAGTCAGCCTTTAATTAATCGATATGCATTAACCTTTATTGGCTTGGTCCTCGCCGTGCTGGTGTCGGCTCAAATTGATACCCAAATTCAAGTTTCCAAGCAGCTCAGTTTATTGATGCATTTTGCTGACAGACAAGCATTGGCAGATAATTTTGATGCCATCATGTTTGTAGAGTCTCAACTACCTCGTATTGTCATGGCGATTATGGTCGGCGCGATGCTGGGGTTAGTGGGCAGTTTAATGCAGCAATTGACCCAAAACCCGCTGGTGTCACCGATGACCTTAGGTACCGCCTCTGGCGCCTGGCTTGCGTTAGTGATTATGAATGTGTGGTTTCCAACGCTGGTGGGCGATTATGCCTCTGTAGCGGCGTTAATTGGCGCCATGCTGACCCTTGGCTTAGTGATATTGATTGCAGGTGTGCGTAACCTTGCAGGCTTACCTGTGGTACTAGCGGGTATGGCAGTTAATATTCTATTGGGCGCAATAGCAACGGCGATCATTTTGCTGAATGATCAATATGCTAAAAACCTATTCATATGGGGCGCGGGCGATTTAGCACAAAATGGCTGGCAGCAAGTGCAATGGTTACTCCCTAAGTTGTCAGCTGCAATATTGATTTTCTTATTTGCGCCAAGAGTACTGGCTTTATTGCGCATGGGCCAAGCGAGTGCTTCAGCTCGTGGATTAAACATTATTCCGGCGATTCTCGGTTTATTTGCCATTGGCTTATGGTTAGTCGCTGCTAGCATTACCACTGTGGGCGTCATTAGTTTTATTGGCTTGTTGGCGCCTAATATTGCCCGTCAACTTGGGGCAAGAACCCCTAAAGATGAACTGTTTTATAGCATGTTGTTAGGCAGCGTTATCTTAGTGATTACCGACGCTTTAGCAGTGGGGTTAAGTGTACTCACATTTGATCTGGTTCCTTCTGGTACCGCGGCAGCCTTGATTGGTGCGCCAGCATTAATATGGTTCACCCGCCGTAAGCTATCGGCGCAAGATCAATTGTCATTTTCAATGCCGAAAAGTCATTATGCAATGAGCCAACCTAAGTTATTGGGCTTATTGTTTGTCTTGGTGGCCCTTGGACTATTTACTACCTTGTTTAATCAAGTCACTCATGGTCAAGGCGTGACAAACGGACAAGAAGTCAGCTGGATATGGGCAACCCCTGATGCCTTTGGCTGGCAAATTCAATGGCCAAGATTGATAACATCAGCTGCTGCTGGTGCAGGGCTTGCGGTAGCAGGGGTGTTATTACAGCGTTTGATCTATAACCCGCTTGCCAGCCCAGATATTTTAGGTATTTCTGCAGGGGCAACGCTGGCATTGGTTGGCGGGGCGATTTTTATTGGGTTAAACATCTTTAGCACCGCACCTGTGATTGCCTTTTTAGGCAGTATGTCGGTGCTAGGGGTATTGCTTGTACTGGGTAAACGTCACCAGTACGCGCCTTCAATGCTGATTTTAATTGGTATTGCGCTGACTGCATTGATTGAAGCCATAGTGCAGTTTGCCTTAGCTAAGGGTGATGAAACCTCCTACATTATTTTAAGTTGGCTTGCGGGCTCAACCTACCGAGTCACGCCGTCATCGGCAGTAATGCTAGCCGCGATTGTAATTGGTTTGATTGGCTTTGCATTAGTCACATGTCGTTGGCTGACGCTGATTTCAACAGGGCGTGAGTTTGCTAAAGCGCGTGGTTTAAATGTGCCGCGGGCGTTTGTGTTATTGCTGTGTTGTGTGGCTTTATTGTGTGCTGCGGTTACGGCAACCATGGGACCGGTTTCTTTCATTGGATTGTTAGCGCCGCACATGGCGGTGATTTTGGGCGCGAAAAAAGTGGAGATGCAATTGCCCACGGCGGCAATACTAGGCGCGAGTTTGATGGTGTTTTCTGATTGGCTAGGGCAAAACTTAGTCTATCCATCGCAAATTGCAGCGGGCACTATCGTGTCGATAGTTGGTGGCATTTACTTTATTTTATTGCTGCTTAAAGGCAGGCGCTCGATGAGTTAGCTTTGATGAATTAATAAAGAGCTCACTGCAATCATTATAAGTGAGCCTTATTGTCTTTCAGATCAAGTTTGTTGTGGCTGAGAGCAGCAACAATCGCGACTTAGCTGCTAAGATGGATAAAATACGATGCTTAATACGCTTTGTTTTATCTACACTTATCAGTATAGGAATTAACTTATGTCATCCACCACCAAGCAATTAGCCCTTTTTCTTGATGTGGTTCAGCAAGGTTCTTTTACAAAAGCTGCCACCTTGCATGATATGGATAATTCGCTACTGTCGAAGCAGATTAAAAAGCTTGAAACTGAGCTTGGGGTGCAACTGCTCAACCGTTCTACACGTTCTTTTTCGCTGACTTCTGCAGGGGAAGAGATTTTAGAACAAACTCAAAATTTGATGGAAACCTTAACCCAAATTCAAAATATTGCTGACTCCTATCAGTCAGAACCCAAAGGCATCATTCGTATTTCATCAGCCATTTATTTCGGCCAGCAGTACTTACAACCTGTGATTGCCAAGTTCATGACCTTGTATCCCAATGTCAAAGTCACGCTGTCACTTGATGATAAGCGGACCGATATTATTTCTGATCACTTTGATGTGGCATTTAGAGTGGGCAAGTTGGCTGAATCAAATTTAATCGCCAAAAAAATTGCTAAAACCCATTTCGCGATAGTGGCATCAGAATCATTTATCGAGCAACATGGAATACCGCAAACTCCTGAGGAGTTAATTCAGTTACCAGCTGTCATTTACAGCAATGGTAATGTCAGTTTAGATCAGATGTGCCTGACGGAAGCGCCTCATGGCGAGCAATACAAGATGTATAAAATGCGTGGCAATTACAAAGTCAGCGATGTGCGCACATTGATTGAAGCAGTGAAATCAGGTTTAGGTTATAGCTTAATTGATTTGTTTAATTTGGATGAGCCAATCACCCAATCTCAGTTGTTACCGTTATTGACCAATCACGGCTTATCGACTGTAGATACTGGCATTTATGCCGTTTACCCACACCGTAAACAAACCTTATTAGTCAGTGAATTTATCAAAGCGGTGCAAGAACATATTGGGACTCCGCCATTTTGGCTTGATCATATGCCTGGCTATAAAAATATGTATAAGTGAGGCAAATTGGGCTGCTTTGAAGCCCAATATTCGATGAGAGTTTAGCTGCTCTCATCCATTTAACCTGAATAAATTTATATTTCAGTGACAAAATTCATATATTGCTGCATATCACCTACCACAGCTTGCTCCATCAAGGCGCCAGTGATTTTGGCATAAGGCTGCTGAAAGTGAATGTCCCATACGTCCGATTCCTTGCGCCAATGCTCATACACAGCTAACGTGCTGTCGTCACCTTCGACGGTGTACAAATCAAACAACAAGTTACCTTGTTCAGTACGAGAGTGTTTAATATGCTCTTCAAATTGAGCCAATAATTGCTGGCGCATTTGTGGATTGATTTTGAAAATGAAAAAGATAATAAATACTTCATCTTCAGGATCAGCAGGCTTAATTGCTATAGGCTGTGGGTTGGTTTCGCCTAAATGAAACACTTCTACAGGTTGCTCTAGTGCCAATTCAAATAAAGCGATCATTGCAGCTGTGTGCGGTAGTGTCATGTGATGTTCAAGGGCTGCCTTATCTGCCCAGCGTTCATAGGCAAAAAATACATTTGGATTGCTATTATCAACAAACATTTTCATTTCAACATTGCCAGCTTCATTCGCGGCGCCTTGCTTATTTGTCATTAAAGCTGCTTTAAATTCTGCTTGGTATTCTGGCTTTACCGTAAATTTTACAATTTGATTTAACATCGTCATTTCCTTGATGCCGCATTGAGTAAGCCCAATGTGGTGTGGATTAAATAGTACTTAATAGGCGATTGTGTCATGGTCAAATTCGATGACTTGCTCGATAACTGATCCCAAGACTTATGCGCCGCCTTATGCGAGAAGCTAAAAGCCTTCTAAAACGATTTTTCCTTTGGCTTTTTGGCTCTCAAGTAATTGATGAGCCTGACGTAAATTTGTGGCATTTATAGTGCCGAAATGATTGCCAACCGTAGTTTTGATGACGCTATCATCGATCAAAGTAGAAACAGCATTAAGTAACTCATGTTGCGCTTGCATATCTTCAGTTTTAAATAAAGAGCGAGTAAACATCATTTCCCAATGTACTGATACCGACTTCATTTTAAACGGCATGATATTGAGCGTATCAGGGTTATCAATTAAGGCGAACTTGCCTTGAGGTTTAATGACTTTTTCTATTTCGATTAAATGTTGCTCGGTATTATTTAAACTCACCACATAGTCAACTTCAGCCAACGATTGCACGGCAAATTCTTCACTTAATGGATTACGATGGTTGATAATATGATCAGCGCCTAAATCTTCTAACCATGAAACGGTTTCAGGTCGTGACGCCGTTGCAATGAGCTCAAGATTAGTTAACTGCTTAATTAATTGCACCATTACTGAGCCTACGCCTCCAGCTGCACCAATCACTAGAATGCGTTTTTTAGCAGGCTGCTCTTGCGCAGAACTATCTGAACTATTTTCTTGCTGGCGCTGGCCTTGTAAGCGTTCAACATCTAATCGATCAAATAGTAATTCCCATGCAGTAATAGTCGTAAGAGGAAGTGCAGCAGCTTCAGCATAAGAAAGGCTATTTGGCATTTTGCCTACAATGCGTTCATCAACTAACTGAAATTGTGCATTGCTACCTGTACGAGTGATGTCGCCGGCGTACCACACTTTATCGCCTACGTTAAATAAACTCACTTCATCGCCAACCGCTTTTACAATACCAGCTGCATCCCAGCCTAATACTTTCCATTGGTCTTTTCTGCTGGCATATCTTGGCGAATTTTATAATCTGCTGGGTTAACAGACACGGCTTTTACTTCAACTAAAATATCTCGGCCACTCACAACTGGTGTTGGCAGTTCAATGTCTTGTAATGCGCTAACATCAGTAATAGGCAAATTTTGTTGGTATCCGATGGCTTTCATAATCTAGCTCCAATGTCTGTTTGATGGAGTTATAGTGCCGTGTTTTTCTATTGTGAAAAAGAGACGTAATCACCAATTATTATGGTGATTAAAGTCCGTAATCGATTGGGAGGTTATTGAGTTAACGAGATGGTTAAGTGGGTTATTTGCATCAAACGGCTGTTTGAGGAAGAGGCAGAGATAAAAAATCCCCACTTAATCGAGCAGGGATTTTGATGATTATCAATGATGAATAATAGGGCTTATTACTCTTTTGTTTCAGGGTAGAGCGTGTTCCACCATTGTGGTTCATCTTTTAGATGTAAATCGAACCATGCCAATGTGGCATCCCACCAGTCAAAGCGTGCTTGGCGGCCATTAATGTGATGATCTTGCCCATTGAACTCAATCAGTTCAACTGGCTTATCAAGCATCTTGAGGGCCGTGTACATATAATGGCTTTCGCCTACTGGTACGTTAGTATCGGCATTGCCGTGAAGCAGTAACATCGGTGTATTGATTTTATCTGCATGATACAGCGGGCTGTGGTCTACGTATAAGTCGCGATTATTCCACGGGAAGCTGCCTTTACTTGCTACGCCTGAGTAGCCGTAACCCCACCAACCATGGCCCCAATAAGCCGATAAGTTACTGATCCCTGCGTGCGCCATAGATGCTGCAAAAATGTCAGTTTTAGTGGCTAAATACATGGTCATAAAGCCGCCGTATGAGGCGCCCATGTTACCTACACGTTTAGGGTCAACAAAGGTGTGCTCTTTCAAGAAAGCTTGCGTACCTTCGATAATATCGTCAGCACTGTAATCACCCCAGGCGTTAACATGACGACCACTGAATGCTTGACCGTAACCGGTTGCGCCGTTTGGTTGGAGTACATATACCACGTAACCTTTTGCAGCCCAGAGGTTAAATGGCCAGCGACCTGTGAAGTTACGGGTTACAGGTGAGGTGCCACCGTAGTAATACACTAAGGCTGGGTATTGTTTGTTGGCGTCAAAATCGACGGGTAAATACACACGGCCGTCGATGTTGTGTCCATGCTTGTTGGTGAAATCGAAATCTTCAATTTTACCTAAGCGTGTATCCGCATAACTGGCAGCTTTGCTATCAAACAGTAGCGATTTTTTACCTGACTTCATAAAGTAGGCTTTTTGCGGCACTGTTGCAGAGGTGCCAGCATAAGCGATTACTGGTTTTGATAAGTCACTTGCCACACTGTAGCGGTTAACCATGTCCATGCCAGCGCTAATTTTACTGAAGCGTTTTTTGCTTAAATCAAACAAATACAGCTGGCCACGATCGCCTTCACCAACACGCAATACTAAGTCATCATTACTGAGTTTTGCCGCGCCGCCAATGGCTGGGTCAAAGTCTTTACTCAGTGCAATGACCTTACCGTTAGCATCACGCCAGTAAAGCTGACCGTCATAGTTATTAACCACCACTTTGGGGTCCTGAACGCCTAAGCCATTCATAAAGTCTGGCCCTGCCATGATGTACATACCGTCATCGGTATAAGTGGCAGAATTAAAGGTGCGGTACTCGCCAATCTGGGTTTCAGTTAAGTCAGCAAGATTAAGCTCAACTAGCTGAGTCAGGCCGTGGGCAGGTTGTTTGTAATCCACTGGGTTACGGGTGAGTAGTAGAGTGTTGTTGTCGATGTGGCTATCGACTAGATTACTACTGAGCTCGCCATCAGTCAGTTGGCGGATAAAACCTGAATCTTTGTCCAATAAATAAATCTGGCTATTATTACGCCAGTAACTCCATCTATCTTCTAATGCTTTAAAGCGCTTGTTAGTGGCTTTTTCGTCTGCTTTGAATGGTTTTTGCCAGCTGAATAATACATTGTCGCCATACCAATGCAGGTTAGATACGTTTTCCATATCAGTTGCTGCGATATCAATACTGATGTCTGAAACTGTCAGCAATTGAATTTGATTATCAGCAACATATGCTAGCTGCTTGCTGTTGTTTGACCAGGCTGCACTTGCTGGTGCGCTGTCTTGCCAGCGATAAATAACTTCTTTATCTGAAGTGTCTATTAACTCTGTCACTGCAACGGGTTTGTTGTCATTGTTGGCTGGATAATGACTTTTGGTTTGCAGTAAATATTTACCGTTTGGCGATAAGTTAAGGCTAGTAATGACTTCAGAGTCAAATAACTGCTCAGCCGATACCCGTTGGGTTTTGGTTTGGCTAAAGCTTGGCGCATCAATATCGGTTTCACCTTGCCAGTCTAGACTGAAATCGGTTTCAGTATCGTTGCCATCGGCAAGGATAAGGACTTGATGATCGCCACTTGGCAGTTTAAGTTTTGCTTCATTCGCTGCGTTAAATAAAGTGCCGTTGAGATAAATTTTCGGTGCATTTAGGCCATTGACCGTTAAGGTTCCTTGGGTAAAGCGATCCACACTCAGCTGCACTTTATAACCTAACCAGCCTTTGTCAGCTGCCGCAGTTGCTGATTGCCATGGGTAGTCTTGGCCAAATATGCGGATGTCGTCATTATCTTGTGCCAGCGCTGCGGCAAGGTTTGCGGTTAACGCATCACTATGGCTGCCAGCAGATAAGGTTTGTGAAGTGATAGTGGCGACTGGGCCAATTTGTTGAATGTTATTTCTGTCAATGTCTGCGCTATGGCTAAAGCCTGAAAACGCCAAAGCGATACTGGCACAAACCAGAGAAAGTGCTTTCATGGGGCATCCTTGTTGTTATTGATTCTTACTTTGTTTTTTATTTTGTTCTAAACCCAATATTTAACCTCACAGTGTGTCAAATCTGTTGTGAAAATGCACTGGGTTTGAGGCGGAAAAGGTTATTGAATTGCAAAAGAATATGTCAGTAAAGAATTGAAATCATCTTAGCCATGAAACTGATAGAAACACATTAACTGTCAGGCTCGATTATTAGTCTCAACTATCAGGCTCGATTATTAGTCTCGATTATCAGGCTCGATTATTAGTCTCAACTGTCAGCCTCAATTATCAGGTTTAATTATCAGTCTTAACTATCAGTTTCAACTATCTGTTTAAATTGGGGGATTGGATCAGTGCAGCGGTATGCGATAAATATCAGCGTCATTAATCCCTTGCATGCTCACGATGATGGTATCGTCGCTTGCTGCTGCAATACTGCGCTCATTACGAATGCTCATTGCGGGTAATTTAAACGCTATCTCGCTTTCTCCATTGGAGGTTAAGCGCTTAATTAAATCATTTTCGTCGCTACGCTCAAGATAATACAACGCATTATTTTGGAAGAAAAAGCTGCCCCAATCTTTGGCTCTTAATGTGTTATTAACCTTAATGGGCTGTGTTGAACCTGCTGCTAAATAGTAAATGCCTGCGACATTGTCTAAGGTGTAATACATGCCTTGATTATTATCTTCAACGGCATATTTAATGTTGTCATTGAGGATGAGTTTTACCTGTTCACTGGCTAAGTCATATTGATAAAACCCCCACTGCTCATCAATCAGCGAGGAGTAATAAACGCGACTGCCATCAACCGAGAAAGAAGCGTAACGAACGTTACCTTTAACTTGTGGAATTTTCACTAAGCTTTGGTTGGCGGTATCGCCTAAATACAGTTCGTTGTAATCCAAGCCTTTGGTTCTTATCGGGGCGACATACATTGAATTCTGGGGCGATGTTGCAGGAATACTGACCATTCCCATTCCATCTGTCAGCATGGTATTTTTATTATCTTCTTTTAACCATAACTCCCAGTCCCCTGAACGATTAGAAAGAAAAATGAGCCCATCTGTTTTGGCAAAGTATTGGCCGTATAAATCCCGTGATGATGAAATCAGTTGTTTGACGATACTGCCATCTGTCAATGAACGCTGGGTAATGAATTCCTGCGAAATATGTCGCGAATAATACAAGTCATTGGTGGCTTCACTGATAGTGATACTGCTGATAGTTTCATCTTGGTGGAAGCTTGATAATGTTTGTGTGTCAAAGTCGTAGCGTTGGATGATAAATGCCGCTTCTCTTAATGCAGTAAAATACAATAAATTGCTGTTGTGATCCCAATCTAAGCCAATGACTAAGGTTTCATTATCTGCAATGACCTCAGTTGTATTGGTGCTAAGAGTATGGAGCATGACTTTGGCTATCATATTTTCTTGTGATCGCATGATGGCTAATTGACTTGAGTCAGCTGACCAAGTCACCATCAAATCGTGTTCACCGGCAATAGGCGAGGTGAGCGCCGTGACGGTGTTGTCGCTGAAGCGGTATTGATGAATGACTGAACGATTTTCTTTTGCTTTTGAATATGCTAAATATTTGCCGTTGGGCGACCATTCAAGGCTGTGTAAATAGCCTTTACTTATACAACCTGAATCTATTTGTTTATCTTGGTTGGTAATTAAATCCCGTACATGCATGAAGCACTGATTATCTGCAGTATGGCGCATGTATGCCAATGAGTGTCCATCAGGTGACCAAGTCGGTACGCCTTCAGTGTCTTTACTCATCGAAATTTGCCTCAATGGCGCTTTATCATCATCAAGATCTTTAATATACAAGTGGCCCTTTGCATTGGCTTTACGCCATTGAAATGCCATAAAACGTCCGTCTGGCGAAATCGCTGCGCGCTCTTCCACTCCTTCAAAGTTGGTAATGCGCTGTGGCGTGATAGACGTGTTTACCGTATTTGATTGGGTCAGTTTATCAGCTGATTGCACCGCAAATAAGCCTATTGCGGCTAGCATTAATACGGTAACAGCGATGAAAACATTTTTTTTATGTTCGACGGTTTCGCGAATGACATTGCTATTCGTTTTTATGATGGGGGTGGGCTGTATTAATAACTGATAACCGACTTTAGTGACGGTTTTAAAATAATGTTCAGGCTGTTGCCCTAGCTCAGAAAAGGACTTCCTCAGCTGCCAAATCGCATTACCAGTGCCACGTTTTCCGACTTCAATATTACCTTGCCATACCTGTTCAATTGCCTGTTCTTTAGTGACAGTTTGTTCAGGGTACAAGATCAATAACTTCAAAAATTCGAATACTTTTGCAGGTAACGCAACCGTATTGTCATTTGAAGTGATGGTCATGTCATAACAGTTGATAGTGCATTGACCAATTTGATATCGCTGATATGGAAGAGAAATCATGAATGCAGCATAAACTCCTGAGTATTTTCTAATTATTATTATGTTCAGAGGATTATTTTGTCATAGCGGCTAAAAATGAAGTTTTATTTGATTTTCATTTAGTCGTCATATTTGATTGATGCGTTTTACGCATTACTAAATAACCTTGAGTAACATAACCGATCTATTAATTTTTGAAACAAACAATGAGTTTTTAAATTTGAGGCGATGAAACTATTTGCTATTTTTAGCCTTTAATAACATGGATTTAATTGTTATTAATCAAATGTTAATTATATGTTTCAATTTGTATCCTAAAGAATAAAAAAGCGCCCTGAGGCGCTTTTTATTCACTTTGATGAAATTAACTCATTATTTCTGTCTACGGCGTAAACCGAATAAAGCTAATAAGCTAAGGCTTAAAAAGCCTAGGCTACCGCCATCATCATTATCCGCTTCTGGCTCTGGTACAACTACAGGGGCATTAATCGTCATGGTAAAGCTTGCTTCAGTCTTATTAACGGTATCGTCAGCGGTGACAACAACCTCATAAGTACCCGCAGCAGCGGTACCTGAAATCATACCTGTCTTGCTATCAATGCTGATACCTTCTGGTAAGCCTGTGGCGCTAAATGTTAATGCATCACCTTCAGCGTCGCTAAAGTACATTGATGCATCAATTTCAGCAGCTTGTTGGTCAGCCATAGTGACCGCAGGCATAGCTTCATTTAATACAGGAGCAATATCATTAACATTATTGATGTTAATCATCACTTTAGATACTGCCGTGAAAACTTGACCTTGCTTGCCGATCACTTCCAACTCATAGCTAGTGTTGCCAGCATCATAGTCTAATGCTTCAGGGTTATTGACCACAATCTCACCGATATTGGTCACAGTGAATGGATCCCCAGGAATCGCTTTAGCCAAAGAAATAGAGTAAGGAGACCATTCAGCTTCAAAGTTACCGTTGGCAAAGAAACTTTCAGCATCAAGCTCAATTGTAGCTACCACGCTACCCATTTCTGCATCTTCATCAATAGTGTGCATTTGACCGTCTTTAGGATGCGGAATAAAGGCGTAGCTGCCTTGGCCAACCGGTGTCGCCATTGCCCAGTTATCTTCAAGGCTCATTAATAGCATGCCAGGGTTATCACAACCTACACTGCCAAAGCCAAAGCTAAAGCTACAGGTGCTTGCCACACCAAGTTCAATACTTTCACCGGGGGCTAATGTTTCCATTGGGCTGTATTGTTTGGTGTCGCCTTCTTCCACTGGGCGAGATAATAGAGGCAGGGCTCCTCCATTAGATTCGATTTCAATCATCTCACCTGTCATCCAATCAAATACTTCAGATGTTACGGTTTTACCGTATTTCACAGGGTTGAACATGATGATAGGTTCACCTAAGCTATCTGCAGCGTCACGGTCAGTACCAAATATCCAACCTTGGTTTTGATCAAAGTCTTCAATGCTAGCCATGTTTTCGCCGTGATAAAGCTCTTCCATACAGTATTGCGCCACAAAGTTTTGTCCATGGCCGGTAAAATAAGTCGGAAGGGTCGATTTAGTGTAACGACCATAATGATCTGTCCAGTCATACTCTTTCTTGTAATCAATATACCAAGATTGTGGTTGACCATTTTCATCGACTTCAATAAATCCGCTCATGGCTGCTTGGGTCGCTTCATCCCACATATATGGATCGCCAGTGACTTCTTGATCTAATCCTTGATCAATAACAAATTGTTCTTGATAAGCGCTCCAATAAACGAGTGCTACGCCCGCTTTATCAAAGTGGTTTGCCATGCCGACATCGTTAGGTTTAAAAAATTGACCAGCCACAACCATCTTTTTACCTGATGAACACATCGCTTCATCATAAACACCACCTGCTACGGTTTTTAACATGTTGCCTTGGGTGTTTTCTTTGCCTACAGGAACTTGTGTGCGGTTATACATGGCAGGGAATACAGCATAGGTGGTGTCAGTAGTGCTGTCATTACTAAACTGCTGAACATGGGCGCCAGCATCTGCGCTAAATTTTGCTGTTAATTCAGTACCGTAGTGCTCTTCAAAAGTATTAAAGTTACGAGCTATTTTACTGCTGTTACGTGGCTTGGCTAACCAGCTAATGGCAATCGTCGGCACTTCATCTGCGGTTAATTGTAATTGACCCGATAGTTCAATCGCCTGCCAATTTTCTATGGTTAAGTCTGTACCCATTTTCATTGGCCAGTTTTCAAGTTGGTCAAAATTAACCACCATGGTCACTGGGAATACAACAGTTTGACCTGCTGGTACGCTGATGGTTGAAGGGTATTCCCATGTTAGAGCAGGAGTGCCACTTTTCTCTATGCTATTTAAAGCAACATCATAGGTGACGGTTTCTTCTGATAAGTTTTTAAGTTGCACTTCTTTCATGAAGCGCTGAGTACCAGTGCCTTCGTGGAAGCCAAAATTTAAATTCGGCTGATAGCTACCTTTCTCCCAAGCTACGGCATTTGACATTAATGCAGCGTCAATGTTCTCGACACCGCTACCTATGAGGGTAATTTCACCTTGCTTGTCATTACGATCCATTACCGCGTTGTTGGCCGTGTTCATCAATAAAGCTTTGATTTCAATCATTGATAATTCAGGGCGTTTAGATTTTAGTATCGCAGCGGCAGCAGCCACTCGTGCAGCAGCCATGACGGTGTCAGACTCGGTGTCCATCTCATCACCGCCACCGACAACAGCCACGTCGATGTTTTCAGCATAACTGACCATATCAGGTTTAGTGTAATTGGTTGCTCCACGCACAGGGCCATAAGGTGTTTTCTCAGTCACCATCATATTGTCTTCAGCGTCAGCTGTGATACCGCCAACACTTAGGGCACTAGGTGCCGCGCCACGCCATGTCATATTGAAGTTATTGTCGTACCACTCTCCGCCGTTACCAGCATTAACCACGACTAAACTGCCTAATGCTGAGGCCATTTGAATAGCATATGCTTCAATCACAGCGCTAGAAACGCCATCATCATGCTCGGCATAGAATGCATTACCGCCGAGGGCATCAACGACAATGATGTCGGCTCTGTCATCAAAACTGCCATCTTGGTTTGGATCTAAAGCGTATTCTAATGCCATCATAAAGCTGCTTGAGCTTTCTGCTGCAAGGCTATATCCATAACCGTATGGGTCTGACACGTTAGAGGTTTTATAAGCTGCTATCTTTGCAGCTGGTGCTAAGGCATGTACCACACTCGCTAGACGTGTGCCGTGGCCCGTATTGTGAGTTGCACCATCATAATCACGTGTAAAATAAACATTTTGATCAATTGGGTTTGGGTCAACTCCCCAGCCTGCATCACTGGCTAAATCCATACCTTCAACCACGACCTCTGTTGGAAAACCATCAAAAGCATTGATCGAGTTTTCCATCGCGGTGGCATAAGTTTCAACCGTGCCATCGCCGCCTAATGATGTGTGAGTATAATCCACACCACTACCAATAATGGCGACTTTAACGCCTTCGCCAGCGGTCAAATCATCTGATAATGCAGGTGCTTTAATTGAATCTGTTGCTGGTTTTGCAGTGTTGGCTGTTTTAAGGGCATTTCGAGGAACTTGAATAGGAGAGGCTGCAACGACAACCGCTTGAACACCTGGCATTTTCTTAATTTTTTCGATGTAGCTGCTGTCTGCCTGAACTCGAATGAAATTACTGACAAGCTTTGAGCCAGGTAGTGTTTTAATGTTGCCATCAAGCGCTTTTATATCGTTAATTATTGCTTGTTGATTGGTTTCGATGTGCTTTAAAGATGCAGCAAATTTTTGTTTGTTATTGATCGTTGCCTTAGTCAATGAACCCTGTTCTGACAGGTAAACAAATAGAGTGGCGTTTTGGGTTTGTGCTACAGAACTTGAAAATGCAGTTAAGGTATCTGTTTGTGTGGCGGCATAGACTGCAGTAGGTGCTAATGCTGCTAGCGCGATACAGCTTGCGAGTTTTGACTTCTTAAATGACATAGGGTTTCCCTTCAAAGTTAACGTTTAATCGTTTTATTATTTTTTTGCTTGAGTAGCCTCTTGCTTCCTCGGCGAGTTAAGTCAGAACAGTCCTGCTCAACACTCGTACATAAGGTTTTCATTCAATTGCAGCTAAACCACAAGTTAAACGCTGTTGATTTTGTTTCTTTTATGTTTCATAAAACTTTCAATTGCTTTTAAAACAATAAGATACAGATTGCATTTTTTGAGGTTTCTTTGATGAGTTACCAGATAATTGTCATATTTTTGTGTTAGGAGCCATAATGACTTTTTTTAGTGATAGTTTGATACATATGGATACAAGTGTGGTTTGTAACTGCATGAAAAAAAAGGAATTGAAAGAAAATTGAAGCTTAAATGAAATCGAATAGTCGCCGTATATTTGCCTCGCAATAAATCAATCGAGTATCAAGGTATAGCAAACAACAACATTCCAATTTGCAGGCTAACACTCAAGATTATCCGCGGTCGGTTTGTGAGATAAATAATAATGATAACGAGGAAGACATTGTGACGTCGATTTATAAAAAGAGCTTAATAGCCGCTGCATTATCTTTAGCTTTCGCCCCTAGCATCAATGCCAATGTTATTGATACTCGAGGCTTGGATACGGATGGAAATGTAACTAATCTGCGCTTAGCTACAACAAGTAAGCGTAATATTGAAAATCTTTATATTGTGCTTTTAGATGATCAGCCATTGGCAACATACCGTGGTGATGTTGATAATTTAGCGGCGACGAGCTTGCTAAGTAATCCAACTAATAGCCGTAAAGGTAATGGCGTATTAAATATTAACAGTGCCGCCAGCCAGAACTATATTCAGTATTTAAAAAGCCAAAGACAACAAACGCTTGCTCAAGCCAAGTCACGACTCAATCGTCAAATCGAAATTAAAAGTGAATACCAAATTGCCTTAAATGGGTTTAGTACTGAACTATCAGATAAAGAAGCACAAACGCTTGCTTCAGTTGCTGGGATTAAAAGCGTTAAAAAAGTCGAATTACGTCACATCAATACAGATAGCGGCCCGTCACATATTGAAGCACCAAGTGCATGGGATGGCACTGCAACTGGTGTTAGCAGCATGGGTGAAGGTATCACAGTAGCGATTTTTGATACCGGTATTAATGCAATGCATCCTTCATTTGCTGACGTTGGTGCAGATGGTTATGACCACACTAATCCATTAGGCGAAGGAGTTTACACCGGTGATTGTGCCAAGTCAGAGTTAGCACATTATTGTAATGACAAGCTCATCGGCATTTGGGGGCATCCTGAACTTCTTGCTGATTATACCCCTGAAGGTGACGATTTAATTGCCATAGATCATAACGGGCATGGCTCTCATGTAGCATCAACCACAGCTGGTAATGTGGTTAAAAATGTCCCAGTGTTTAATGCTGTCGGCGAGGAAGCAGAATTTAGCCTAGGCGAAATCAGTGGTGTTGCTCCTCATGCAAATATTATTTCATATCAGGTGTGTGTGGCTGATGGTAGTTGTTGGACTGACATCACTGCTGATGCCGTAGAGCATGCAATTGAGCATGGTGTAAAAGCCATTAACTATTCAATCGGTGGCGGCGCAAGCGATCCATGGAATGATAGCGATGCAATGGCATTTCTAGCAGCACGTGAAGCGGGCATTCATGTTGCTGTGGCAGCGGGCAATGACGGCCCTGGCGCTGAAACTGTTGGCTCTCCGGGTAATGCTCCGTGGTTAACCACCGTAGCGGCTTATACCCATGATCGTAACTTCACAGACAAGGACGTCACCCTTACAGGAGGAGATTACGACTTAGAAGCACTATCAGGTAAAGGAGCGACTAGCGGAATATCAGGGGATATTGTGTTTGCTGGTGATTTTGGGGATGCGGGTTGTCTTGAGCCATTTGATGCAGGCACATTCTCAGATCAAATTGTTGTATGTGAACGTGGTGAAATTGCTCGAGTGAGTAAGGGAACAAATGTGCTTGCTGGTGGTGCAAGTGGGTTAGTGCTTGTTAATGTCACCAGTGTTGATGAAACCGTTGATGCAGATTTACATGTATTACCCGCGATTCATCTGGATATTGACCAGGGTCAGTCGCTCATGGATTGGTTAGCACTAGGTAGTGACCACACCGCCACCATTGGTGCATCAGTGATGGAAAAAGATCCTTCTAAAGCCGATATTGCCGCTTCGTTTACATCTCGCGGTCCAGAATCAATTATGAATCGTTGGTTAACGCCACATATTGCAGCGCCTGGTGTGGCAATTTATGCGGCTAATACTGAATACCAGCCTTGGCATGACGACGCTAATAAAAACGAATCACCATTCACCTTCATGGATGGTACATCAATGGCGACACCACATATTACTGGCGCTTATGCCTTGATTGCCGCATTGCGACCTGAATGGACACCTGCGCAGGCTCAGTCAGCGCTAATGCTCAGTGCTGAAACCGATACTTTACTAGAAGATGGCGTGACCCCTTCTGACTTCTTCGTTGCTGGAGCAGGTAGTGCACGTATTAATGCTGCGCTAAATGCCGGTTTATTAATGGACATGTCTCATGACGATTACCTTAATGCAAACCCTGGCTTAGACGGTGTCCCTGAAGACATGAACATAGCATCTGCATTACAAAATGAATGCATGATGGAATGTAATTGGACTCGTACCTTTACAGCAACTGCAGACTCAACTTGGGCTGTGACTGGTTCTTCTGATACAACGGGTATGTCAGTAAGCGCTACACCAAGTAGCTTTACATTGGCAGCGGGTGAAAGTATTACTCTCGATGTGACAGCATCTATTGGTAATGGCTACGCATCAGAATATGGCATGGGGCATTTAGTATTAACCCCAAGCGATAATGGTTTAACACCCTCAAAAATGCCGATTATTGGTAGCTTTGTTGCAGGGAGTTTCCCAAGCGATGTGCAATTATCAACAGCAAAAGATAATGGCAGTGCAGAAATCTCAGGAATTACTACCGTTGGATCAAGTGATTTACAGGTAGGTGTATTTGAATTAGCTGAAGTGGAAGTGATTGAAACGACCATTCCGCGTGATGACAGTGATAACTCATACTGGCCAACTAATGTCTATAATGACCCTAGTAAATATTATTCTCAGTTAATTAATGTGACCCCAAATACTAAACGTATTGTGGCAAGAGTAAAGCATACTAGCTCACCAGATTTAGATATGTATATTGGTCGAGATAGTAACTATAACGGCCGTCCTGATAATGCATTAGAGATGGACCCTCTGATATGTATGAGTGCAACAGAAACAGCTTATGAAGTGTGTGAGATTAATGATCCAGAGCCAGGTTCATATTACGTAACAGTGCATAACTTCGGTGACTTTTCAGCACCTTCAGATGTTGAAGATGAAATGATTTTAGAGCTTGCAATCATTGGTAAAGATGATGGCGCGTTGACAGTAGATTATAAGTCGGAAGTCGGTAGTAATGAAGATATTGAACTGGTGCTAAATTGGAATAAGCCGTTAAAGTCAGACACCTTATATACTACGGTATTGGAGTTAGGTACTGGTGTAGATGTGAAAGACAATATCGGTTTAATGCCTATTGAGCTTTATCGCACTCCAAGTTTTGCTTTTAGTAGTATTGATGTTGATGCTGCCGATACAGGTGATATCGTCACTTTATCTATTGCCTTAACAGATAATATCACTGATGAAGAGCGTACCATTACTGTGTCAGCAACCATTCCACAAGGGTTAAGTATTGATAGTGATAGCCATGAAGGAACACTTGAAGGTGATATGATCAGCTGGGAAATGGTTCAAGCAGCGAATGAAGCTGGGCAAACGATTGTTGTAGCTTTTGATACTCAAGCCATTGTGATGTCGCAAGCATTAACGTTTAACGTGTCTCATCAGGTAGGAGAGCTAAGCTTATCTGATGAGCTTGCGCCAGTGATGCTTGAAGGGATCCCTGTTGCCATGATTAATGGTGCCACTTCGGTGTCATTAACCGCTGATGAGTCTACTAGCGTGACATTAACTGCTGCTGGTAGTACAGCACCAAATACTGACGACGAGCTGATTTACACTTGGACTCAAGTTTCTGGCCCTGTGGTAACCTTTGCTGATGCAACAGCGATGGAAACTGAGCTAACGCTACCTGCCGTTGATGCTGACGGTACGGCAGTAATTGAGCTAGTGGTGAGTAACGGTAATAAAACCGCAGTAGCGGCAGTGGCTAATATTGCCATCACGGCTGAGGTGATTGCACCGACACCAGAGCCTGAATCAGGTTCAGATTCAAGTGGTGGTGCAATGGGAGGATTTATCCTATTAGCAGGTTTATTAGGCTTTAGACGTAAAAAAGCGTCAAAATAAACCGAATCTAAGAGGCATAAACTTGTTACCAAACCGCATCTTTTGATGCGGTTTTTTTTATTTCTAAGGTTTTGAATACTTACTTGAAAAAGCTTGGCTGTTTTTATGTCAGCGACTTGATATCAAAGATTTTATATCATTGACTTGGCACTTAGTCGGATACAGGAATTCAACTCAATACATCATTAAAAATCTAGTTATGGAATGATGTAATCGCATTAACTTCTTAAAAGTGCATTGAGTGATCTTTTTTCACTATACTCAAATATATATTAAAGGTGCTATTGTTTATTTTCATATAAATGTCATAACGTTAGAGCATGGTGATGGCTAATTAAGTCGATTAAGGTGAAAGGGGATGTTTATGATTAAAAGATTAATACTTATCTGCTCAATGCTGCTACTGACAGCCTGTACAGCATCTGAGTCAGCACAAAAGAAAGCTGCGCTTTATCAATTTGATGAGCTGGTTGAAGTCAATTCAATCGATAATTTTCGTATGGATGGTTGGCGCACTATGGATAATCGCACCGTGTTTGTTGATAGTCGGCCTCGGGAAACATACTTAATAGTATTAAATGGTGTTGATAGTAATTTGAAGTTTGCTCAAGCTTTAGTGGTCTCGTCAAGAATGGGTAAAGTCTCTACGGGGTTTGATAGCGTTTCAACAGGTTCAGAGCCAAGATCTAAAACCCAGATAAAGAAAATTTATCGCATCGAAAGTAAAGAACAAGAGCAACAGGTTAGAGCGAAAATTGAGTCGTTTTCTGAAGAAGACTAATTGATTAAGATATTTCACTCACTCACTCTGTCTGTGTGGGATATCAGATGAAGCCACATTGCATATGTGGCTTTTTTGTTATTATCAGCCATAATCTATGGTTAGATTTAATTAGTGGAAGTTGCTGCAATTTAATTTCCATAAACTACGCTATATAGATGCGTATCTACTATTTATTCAGTTCAATATAAAATTATACTAATAAGAATGGAATTGGAGTTCACATTGTTAGCTAAAACATCATTTACTTATAAGGTCTTAAAATCCACATTTGCCATTTTGAGTTCAATATTGAATCTTGCTCAAGCTACTAAATCTATAGTGAGTAAAATCATACTAACGTTGCCAATGATAATCTTGAGCCAACAAACGGTGGCTGAGGACTATCATTTTGTAGGAGTTGAAGGCTCTTCTATTCAAAATATCGGTAAGTTAGTTTTTCAACAGTTGTGCATTGAACAACAATTAAATTGCGATGTTGAAATGCTACCTGCACCTCGTGCTGAGCGCAGTATGGTTGCTTCACAGGCTGTAGGTGAAGTGATGCGAGTGTGGAGTTACGGTGAAGAACATCCCACCTTTATTAGAGTACCTACATCTTATTACAGTGTTAAAACGGCAGTGTATGTTCGAACAGGAAGTGACATTAACGTTCAAACCTCCGCAGATTTAAAGGGGCTGACGATAGGGGTGTTAGAAGGCGTTAAACATAGCCAAAACTTAGCTATTGAGGCAAAAAGTGTGATTAAAGCTTCAACGCCACAGCAACTTGTGAACTTGCTCACCAGAAAGCGAGTTGATGCGATTGTGAGTAGTTATGTTGATGGTAAAGCCACCATTACCGCAATGAGAGCTGATAATTTTGTTGAGTTGTCAGCGGTAACTGATACCCATCCTTTGTATATTTATATTCATCCTAACCATGCTGAATTAGCGCCAATTATTGATAATACAATCAACAAGCTTATGGCATCAGGTGAGATGAACAATATTATTTTAGAAGCTGAAAGCAATTCTTTTTAAATTACTGCTTTGTTTTACATGTCACGCTTGTGTCATTCTATAATGCTGACTTGTGTAAAGTAGGCATGCGCTTATCATTTAATATTTAGCATTAAAGGTTTACCTAGAAGCGGTTTCTAACCTGAAATCGCCATTCCCAATCATCGACATTTTCGCCGTTGGTAAAAGGCACCGCTAAATCAATATGGCCAACACTGCCGTAACTCGATTTAGAAGAATATATCCGAGCACCAATCCCAACACTGCCAATGGGAGTCGTGACTTCATTGTTTGCATCTGTTCCGCCAAAGGCATGCCCCATGTCCACGAAAGTTGCCCAGCCTAATTCGGCTAGCTGATACAAATTAATGTTTGGGTAATATCTGACTTCGCCAGTGACCAGCCATTGATTATCACCGTATTGATAATTATTGGGGTAGCCACGTACGCCGGTGTCATCACCTAAAGCAAATGGCTTATCGAGATAGTTATTTTGTGAGGTCGCAATACGGGTTTTGGCATAGGCTGTCCACTTGGGGTGAATTTTATAAAAGTATTCAGCTTGTGCACTGATGTTATAAAAGTCTTTTTGGCTGGTGTTAAAGCTGGCTTGGCCACTAAAGTTTAGGAGTAGCAGGTTTTTATCTTGTTGATACCCCCTGCTAGAACTCATATTCAGATGGTAGCCTACAGAGGAGTTTTCATCGACATCGTTAGTCTCAATCCCAAGCCGTGCATAATGGCGCCAGCCTAGGTTAAAGTCTTCGTTGTTATTAATAAGATGGATATTAGTAAATACATGATAATCATCTTGTAGGTATTCAAACCCAAGCCAAGGATAAATAAAGTCGCGGTCCTGAGGTAAAGCGCCATTTGGAAAAGTGTCACTGGGGGCAAATTGATGCTTATCTTGGGTGATACCTAGGGTGATCCTTGATAAGTCTGCTTCAGTTTTATTTAACAGCCAACCATAAGATAGAGCGGCATAATCAACATTATGTTCAAATTCATTAATGTCTTCGCCATTTTGCCTTAGGGTATCGAGTCTTTGGTCTGTTAAATACTCAGCAAAATACTGATTTTGACTATCTAGCGAATAAAATGGCTTATTAAAATAAAGATGCACTGCTTGACCGTCACTATTATCATAAATATTGGCTGAAACAGTGGCGTGTTTAATGACTTTAAGGGGCGCGCTAACACCAAATTTATAACCGGTTCTATCAGCATTTGATTGATATTTTAGGCGCGTTTTAATCCCCAGTCCCATGAGGTTATCTTCTTTTATCCCTACTGAATATTTAGTTTCACCGCCGCTAGAGCTTAAGCTAAAAGTGGGGAGTAAAGACCAGTTATCCCAGGTTTCGACAACCACAGTTTGTTCGTGAGTATCGGCATCAGGGGCTTTTTTCGAAGTATATATTTTGGCGTCACGTAAATATGGTTCAGCGCGTAATAGGCGTTGGGATTCTGCAAAGGTTTTCTCGCTGACAACATCACCTTCTTCAAAAGTGAGTTTGTCTAAGATAGTGGGTTCAGTGGTATTAATGTGTAGCCAATTAGCCCAGTGATGGATAAAAAAAGCATCGGGATCGGTTTCATCGAAAATAGCATTACTGACCACGACAATGTTATCGACTGTCATAGGGGCTTGTTGGTTTTTTTCAGCTACCGCTTTTTCTGCTTTTGGCTGCTGGTTAGCATTTGCCGTATGAATGGGCAGAAGGAGTATGCTGACAACGATAAGTCTCAGTGCGCATTGAGATAAATTTATCGCTATTTGTTTTGTTTTTATTATTAATACCTACCCAATTATTATTAAAGGTGATGCTAATTAAGCTATTGAGTAAATAGAGGTTTAATCTTGAACCTTGAAATTATTTACCTTTAACAAGTATGGCGGGTATTCAAAGTTTCGCTGATTTTTTACAATAATAATTACGGGTTGTAGATCCTTCAAGATTGTTTTTGCTGCGAGCTGTTGTTCACTTAGACTGGCTAAAGCTGTGTGGTGTAGTCATGCTACAGAAAAAGCCTATAAGGTAATAAAATGAGCAACAAACGCTGCCTGAAGGGGCGGCTATAAACGGATTATGCTTGGTTGAGTTAATTCTTGCGAACAAAGAGTGTTTAGATTGTTAGGCAGAAATACACTCAACGCGCTTAACTTGTTTTGTTTCGAACAAAAAATAACCAGCAAAGCTCAACCTGCAAAGGTCAGCTGGCCCTAGCGCTTTTTGATTAAAGCTGCGCAGCGATGAACTTTATCATCCGTATTGTAAACGTAAAAAAGGAGCCTCATCAGGGCTCCTTTTAGAAGGGGTCACCATGGACGATGATCATCATCCATTGTTAAGATTGCAATTAATGTTTAGAAACGACCTACAATACCGATACCAGCGCCGAAACCATCAGCATCAGAATCAAGTACTTTTGATAGTTCAAACGTTGCAGAGAAAGAATCTGACATACGTAACCAGTAAGCTGTTTTTAGTGCAAAGTTATCATCAAAGCCATCATCTTCATATCCAGCGCCAACAGACCATGCTTTAGTCACATACCAGTCAGCATTTACATTGAAAATATCGTCGTTATCTGTGTGAGTCCACATCGCGCCTAAATCGATACCTGAAGTGCTTTCAAGCGCAAGGAAACTACGAACTTCAAGACCATAGACAGATTCGAAATTATCGCTGCCATCAACGTAAAATGCAGCTACTTTTGAGCTGTCGTTGAAGTAATAACCAGCATCAAGCTTATAAAGGTTGCCACTGAAGTCACCGACTTCAAAGCGTTGGTATTCACCACCAACAAACCAGTTATTGTCAAACACATAAGTACCATCAATACCGAATGTGTCAGTGTCAGCAGCATCAAACATTGAGTAGTTTGCGCCAATATTTGTCGTTTGAGCTAGGAAGCCGTTTAGCGCATAAGGACCATTATCTTGAGATACTGGTGCCACGTAGTAGCGGTAGTTTGCATTCCAAGTACCGTCGCCGAATTCTTCAGAATTAGCAGAGTATTTAAGACCCGCTTCATGTTGAAATGGTGCATCTTGAGCTGCCATAGCAGGTAATGCGAATAAGCTAGTTAAAAGTGCTAAAGCTGTAACGTTTTTCATCAATCATTCCTTTATTTGATTTATTGTCGCTAGGTAATTCAAGCAAGATAGGCAATGGTGAAGTCAAAAAAAGGTTATTCATCCATAAACCTAAATGCAGCCTAACGTCATAGTCGGGCCACATGCTTTCCTAGCGGCGCACAAGGTAATATAGATTGATAAACAAAGAAACGATTTTATTTAAATTGCTGAAAATAAATGATTTTTACTAATTATTTAGGGTGGGTGTAACCGTTGGGTACAACAAATAGTATTAGTGAAGGGCGTTATTTTTAGCGGCAACTAGAGATGACTATTGTGCTTAAACAAAAAAAAGGGAGCTAAATGCTCCCTTTATGATCAAGCGCTAACCGTTAAGTTACAAGCTTCTTCTCGGTGGCACGATAACGTTGGCAAAAATCAGCCCTGCGATCAAGGACATGAAAATTAAGAAGACTTGGGTACCAATATGCGCTTGATCCAGCATGGTTTCACCCGAAATCATCGTATTTAAGCCTATATAGGTTTTACTTCCGGGCACTAAGATAACGATACCTTGAAGCAGGGCGATAGAAACTGGCGCTTTCATCCAACGAGCATAAAGGTTTGAATAAATACCAACGGCCAATGCACCTACAAAAATACCAATAGATTCGCCTAAATAAAGGCCACCTAACATGGCTGAAAAATACGCCACGATACCAGCGCAAATGCCCCATGGTGAATCTTTTATGCGTGCTTTAAAGATGATAACTAATGCCATTGATAATAGCGGAACAGCCGCCCAAGAGGCGTAGCGAGGCAAGGCGTCTGGTTCAATATATACCGATTCGCCGAACATTACTTTACCCAGTGTCATTCCAAGGACGGCGCCAAAATACAGTTTAAATAACAGCATTATCGCATCCATGATGCGCGCGGTTCCTGATATTAAATCGCGAGCAGCAAGCTCAGCAAGACCGAGTGTTAACGCTAAACCGGGCACAAAAATAATGATGCCAGATAAAATCACCACCGGAATATTGATGCTGGGGTCAATCACAGCAGCAATGCCGCAGGTTAAAATTGCACAAACAACCGCGGCTAACGGTTCGAGCATTTCTGCAACACGCTTAGATCTTTCAGCCCAAAAAACCAAACCGTAAACAAGTAATCCGAGCATGCCTGACCAAAATACGTCATTCCAGCTGGTATCCATCAGCATGGCAAAAGCACCCGCACTAATGCCAAATGACATTAGGGTAAGTCCATGACCATATGGATTAGGTTTATTGCTGATTTCTTCTAATCGGTCTAATGCTTCAGACAGTGTGCGTTGACCCGTGCTGAGTTCTTCAACTAAATCGAACGTACGTGCCAAAGAGCCTAAATCCAAGTCGCCAGGTTTCACTCGCGCAACATGATTATATTCTTGCTCGGTGTCATGTTGGAGTACGAATGTCATAGAGGTTGGCGATATTAAAAAATAACCCTCAATTCCCAGTGTAGAAGACACGGTTTGAAGATGAGATTCTAACCGATAAGCTGGGGTACCAAACTTGTGCAGCGCTTTGCCTAATCTTATGATAAATCTGCGTTTTTCAATGAAGTTGTCATCGTTCATTTGGCGTTGGTCACTCTAGTTAACATCGGTAGTGGGTCATTGGCGCGAATAGTAACCGAAATGGGGGTGGCTGAATACCTTCAAATCATCAAATCATCAAATCTTTGTTAAAAATGTGATAATTCCATTTTGGCTCAATCTGTATAGAATGAATACTCCATTGTAGTCACTAAATGGCTTTATGCTGTAAAAAATAACAATAAGGAAATATCGAACATGTCATTGATGATTTCAGGCTTTTACGCAAGTATCACAGCGTTATTAGCCATTGGGCTATCGATACGAGTGATTAAACAAAGACGACTTAACAAAGTCGGTATCGGCACTGGTGGCAATAGCGATTTAGCCTTAGCAAAACGAGTACACGAGAACCTACTTGAAAACGCACCTATGGTGCTGATTTTGTTCTTGCTGGCAGAATATAACGGTTTGTCTGCGGCACTATTACATTGTTTTGGTACGGTTTGGATTGTGGCGCGGTTATTACATGCTATCGGACTGACAGCAGGAAAAGGCGGCGTGCATTTTGGACGGATCTGGGGTGTTTTACTGACTTGGGTGGTGACTATCGGCTTAGCGATTGTAAATATTGGTTTTTTTATCGGTTTATAAGATAGTTAAGCTGCAAAATTTATAAAGTCATTGTTTTTAATAAGGTTATATTATTATCCTAAAACAACAAAAACACCATAATTGGTGTTTTTTTAGTCACACTTGCTGTGGCGTAACTGCTATACTCCGCCTCCAGAAAAAAGTTGGGTGAGTTGAACTAAACTTGATGTAGTGCAACTCACCAGATTGATGATGTTTTAATGTAGGCAAATCTCATGCAAGTTGAATCCACGTTATTTAATTACCCAAGATACTGGGCCGAATGCTATGGCACGGCGCCGTTTCTTCCTATGTCTCGAAAAGAGATGGATCAACTTGGTTGGGATAGTTGCGACATTATCATTGTCAGCGGCGACGCTTATGTCGACCATCCAAGCTTTGGTATGGCTGTTATTGGCCGTATGCTTGAAGCCCAAGGTTTCCGTGTTGGTATTATTTGTCAGCCTGACTGGTCGAATAAAAACGACTTTATGAAGCTAGGCCGCCCGAATTTATTTTTCGGTGTTACCGCAGGCAACATGGACTCGATGATTAACCGTTACACTGCCGATCGCCGTATTCGCAGTGATGATGCTTACACCCCAAATGATGAAGGCGGTAAACGTCCAGATCGCGCAGTGACTGTTTACACCCAGCGCTGTAAAGAAGCCTTTAAAGAAGTGCCAGTAGTAATTGGTGGTATTGAGGCAAGCTTGCGCCGTATCGCCCATTATGATTATTGGTCTGACAAAGTGCGTCGTAGTGTCATCTTTGATGCCAAAGCCGATATCTTGATATACGGTAATGCAGAGCGTCCGCTGGTGGAAGTGGCTCATCGCATTGCTAACGGCGAGAAAATGGCCGATTTACACGACATTCGTGGTACAGCCGTCATTCGTCACGAGCCATTGCCGGGCTGGAAAGGCATGGATTCTCGCAAGCTCGACCAACTGCATAAAATCGATCCAATTCCTAACCCCTATGGCGCGGATGATGTGGGTTGTGAAAAGCTTTCTGGCCCAACAGATAAGAAAATTTTTGACAATGATGCGCCTAAAGCCATCAGTGTGCAGCCTGCAAGACCAAAGCCATGGGAAAAAACCTATGTGTTGCTGCCAGCATATGAAAAAGTGGCTGACGATAAATTTTTGTATGCCCATGCTTCGCGTATTTTACATCAAGAGCAAAACCCAGGTTGTGCTCGGGCATTATTCCAAGCTCAAGGCAACCGCTCAGTATGGGTAAACCCGCCAGCATGGCCATTAAATACTGATGAAATGGATGCGGTATTTGATTTACCGTATCAGCGTGTGCCGCATCCAAGTTATGGTAAAGCGGTCATTCCAGCTTATGACATGATTAAAACCTCGATTAACATTATGCGAGGTTGTTTTGGTGGCTGTTCATTCTGTTCTATTACAGAGCATGAAGGACGGATTATTCAAAGCCGCTCGCAAGAGTCAATCATCAAAGAAATCAAAGATATTCAAGAAAAAGTGCCAGGTTTTACCGGGGTTATTTCTGACTTAGGCGGCCCTACAGCCAACATGTATCGTTTGGGCTGTACCAGTGTTAAGGCTGAAACCACGTGTCGTCGTTTATCTTGTGTTTATCCGAGTATTTGCGGCCATTTAGGTACAGACCATAAACACACCATTGATTTATACCGCGCAGCTCGTGATGTCCCTGGGATTAAAAAGGTCTTAATTGCATCTGGTGTGCGTTACGATTTAGCCACTGAAGATCCGCGCTACGTTAAAGAGTTAGCCAAACATCATGTGGGTGGTTATTTAAAAATTGCTCCTGAGCATACCGAAGATGGCCCATTAAGTAAGATGATGAAGCCGGGTATGGGCAGTTATCATAAATTCAAAGAGTTATTTGATTTTTACTCGAAAGAAGCGGGTAAAAAACAGTACCTGATCCCGTATTTTATTTCGGCGCATCCAGGTACAACTGATGAAGATATGTTGAACTTGGCGCTTTGGCTGAAATCAGAGAAATTCAAACTTGATCAAGTACAAAACTTCTACCCATCGCCAATGGCGAATGCCACTACGATTTATCATACTGAGCTGAACTCGCTCAAAAACGTAAAACATACCAGTGAAGAAGTCACCGTGCCTAAAAAGGGTCGTCAACGTCGCTTACATAAAGCATTACTGCGTTATCACGACCCAGCAGGTTGGCCACTTATTCGTGAAGCGCTGGTTGCTATGGGCAAAGAGCACTTAATTGGTAATGGCGTGCAGCATATCGTACCGCCAGAGTCGCGCAATGAACGTCAAAGTTATCGAAATGGTAAAGGTGGCGGTAAGAATGATGGCAGTAAAAAAGCTTTCACTCGCTTCTCAGGTAATCAGTTTGATGATAGAAAGTCATCAGGTAAAAAGCCAACCGCTGCGAATAAAGCCAAAGCTGCTGGTGAAGGTCATGGTAAAGATAACACTGCGGGCAAAGCAAAAACGGGATGGTCGCAAAAGAAAAAGCCATTCGGATCTAAAAGTTCAGGCCCATCAAAAGGGGCTAACAATGGCGCTAACTCCAGCCATAAGCAAGGTAAACGACCAGCTAAAGCGAAATAAAGCCTGATAGCTAGTCATGAGTCTCATATAAAAAACCGTCTTTGCAGGCGGTTTTTTTTCAGGTTAAATTAAACAATCACTGTTACTGTGGTGTGTTAATAAAAGTTAATTGATCGATACCAAAAGGAATAATAATGAAAAAAATATTGGTCGCTGGTGTAATCAGCAGCATGGTGCCTGCGATGGCTATGGCTCATGCCCCTAAAGAAAACCCGCAACATCAATATTTTGATGCCATTGCTGCCCATTGCGGTAAAGCGTTCGCAGGTGAAGTGACCGCTGGCAATGAAGCTGACTCAGCATTCAGCAACAAAGCATTGGTTATGCATGTGCGTGAATGCAGCAATACAGAACTTAAAATCCCATTTCATGTGGGTGATGATCACTCGCGTACTTGGGTTATTACTAAAACAGAGACTGGCTTGCGCTTAAAGCATGATCATCGCCATGAAGATGGCACTGAAGACAAAGTGACTATGTACGGCGGTGATACTGCAGATATGGGCACTGCTACACAGCAATCATTTCCTGTTGACCAAGAGTCGATTGATAACTTTAACGAAAATGGTTTAACAGCTTCGGTGACTAACGTGTGGCACATGTATATTGAACCAAGTGTATTTACTTATCGTTTAACACGTGAAAACCGTGATTTTAGAGTCGATTTTGACTTAACTAAGCCAGTGGCATTACCGCCAACGCCTTGGGGTCATGAGTAACTGTTGCTCAAAGCATAAGCCTGCATAAATGACATCATAGGCAGCTAAAACACGCGAAAATCGTGACTTAAAAGTCGATTTTGATACTCCTGCCGAAAGGCAGTAAAACCTCTTCTTACTTTGTGTGGGAAGAGGTTTTTTATTTGATACTAACTTACTGGCATTTTCTAATAAAAGCTCAAGAGTGAGTTGATTATTCAGAGGGTCGAGAGCTGGATAACGAGTAGCTTAATAATAAATATGCTGAGTTTTCTTAAATCCCTAACAAGCTTATGCCCCAAAACTTGTTAGTA
>NZ_MCUF01000028.1:78412-108011 GCF_002873615.1 Shewanella sp. 10N.286.51.B7 | reverse complement strand
AACACCGCAAGGGCTTTTTTAAAGAAAAACGATCGAACGAAGAACTTTTGCACAGATCGTTTTATTTTTGACTGTTATGAGTATTATTAAGGCGATTTTATTCTACTTTAATATAGTGCTACGGAGTTTTTATTGTGTTTTGAGCTCATTTTTTCATCAGACTATGGTGAAAGTGCCAATAATTCATTACCATAGCTATGCTTTTTAACAGATATTTATCATTTTTCATTTTTATTAGAGACAAACTTATGCAGAAGTCATTTGTTATTACCTTAATTACGGCGCTAATTGGCGCAGTCATCATTTATGCTCTTTCTACCAATGTTCAACTTGTTGTGTCTTTTATCGCAGGTGCAATGTTAGCTAGTCTTATTTTTACTTTCGCACCATCTTCATCTGCTGCAGGTTCAAATGAACCTTATGTTGGCCCAACGATGACACTTTATGTTGGTAACCTTCCATATCGTGTACACGAGGGTGAAGTTAAATCACTTTTCGGTGAATACGGACCAGTTAATTCAGTTCGCTTAGTACGTGATAGAAAGACTGGTCGTCGCAAAGGTTTCGGTTTCGTCGAAATGTCAGAAGCTGGCGCGAAAAAAGCGATGAACAAATTGAATGATTACAGTTTCCAAGAACGTACTTTAAAAGTACGAGAAGCTAAATCTCAAGAGTCTGATCCTGCAGATCAAAATAAAGATAGTTAGTTTGACCTTATTTAGTTGGCTACGGTAATCCGCTGTAATTGTGTAAGACCGTAGTCAGCTAATGTCATTTCCAGTCCTAAATCTATATCCTTCGTAAAACCTGCTTGCAAGTTTCCTTTCTTAGTAATGAATTGTTCTTCGTTCGCTTCGATAAATGACAGTACTCTTGCTGCTACCGCATCACCAGAATCTAATAACATCACTTTTTGTTGGAGCACTTGATCGATTTCTTGCTGCAATAAAGGAAAGTGAGTACAACCCAATACCAGCGTATCTATATCTGTTGCCTTTATAGGTGCCAAGATTTTTTCTATTTGATTTATGTCGACAGTTTTTCTTTGCGCTTTCGCCTCTGCTATTAACACTAAATCAGACGTTCCAACTAAAGTCACTTTGCAATCGCTAGCAAAGGAATCAATTAAATCTTGAGTATATTGTCTTGTCACTGTACCTGGCGTTGCAAGCAAACCAATATGTCGTGTTACTGAAATTAACGCTGCTGGCTTTATAGCTGGTACCACTCCAACAACCGGTATATCCAACTGCTTTCTTAATTCTGGCAGCACTAAGGTGCTTGCACTGTTACAGGCAACCACTACGATTGATGCCCTAATTGCTTTGACCTGTCTTACAATCAGTTCGACACAGCCATGAATCAATTCTTGCTCATTAAGATCGCCATAAGGAAGACGGGCATTATCAAATAAGTAATAAATGTCATGTTGTGGTAGTTGACTATGTATGTGGTCAAACACTGATAAACCACCTATGCCTGAATCAAAAACGAGTATGGGACCGACCAAGATAATCTCCGTTTGAGTGGTTATTAATAAGAATTCGATTATATTTTGACTTAATCTTCGAAGAACACGCCAATCCGCTGGACATCAGCGGTGTGTAGTATAATATTTGCGCCCTTAATTTACAGCCTATGGTGGAACAAAATGAATTTAGCTGCAATGGATCCTAAAAACTATGATGCGCAACTCGAAGAAAAGCGTATCAAGCTTGAACAGACCTTTGCCGAGTTTACTCCGCCTAGTTTAGAAGTTTTCGCTTCGGAACCTGCAAATTACCGCATGCGTGCAGAATTTCGAGTGTGGCATGATGGCGACGACTTATACTATTACATGTTTGATAAAGCATTGAATGAAAAAGTACGTTGTGAGCAATATCTTCCTGCTGGAAAGCTCATTAATGAGGTAATGACAGCATTAATGGAAGAGCTACGTCCCAATCATGATTTACGCTTTAAACTTTTCCAAGTCGATTTTTTATCAACCCTAAGTGGTGAAATATTGGTTTCGTTGCTTTATCACCGTCAACTTAACGATGAATGGCGTGCTCAAGCAGAGCAAATGAAACAACGTTTATCCGCCAAGTTTAACGTTAACTTTATTGGCCGCGCACGTAAGCAAAAAATTGATTTAGATAAAGACTTCGTCGTCGAAACGTTAACAGTCGATGGTAACGAGCTTAAATACAAGCAAATTGAAAATAGCTTTACCCAACCAAATGCTAAAGTTTCTGTGAAAATGTTGGAATGGGCGATTTCAGCAACAAAAGACAGTACAGGTGATTTATTAGAGCTTTACTGTGGTAATGGTAATTTCACCATTGCTCTTGCGCCTAATTTTGATCGCGTACTTGCCACCGAATTGGCTAAACCCTCTGTCGATGCCGCTCAGTACAACATTGCCATTAATAACATCGAGAATTTACAAATCATTCGTATGTCAGCAGAAGATTTTAGTGACGCGATGGCGAAGAAACGTACTTACCGACGTTTAGAAGGTATCGATTTAGACAGCTATGATTGCAATACTATTTTTGTAGACCCTCCACGTGCGGGTATTGATGACGATACACTGTCGTTAATGCAAAACTACGATCGCATCTTATACATTTCTTGTAATCCAGAAACCTTGAAGGAAAATTTAGCGACGTTAAGTCGTACCCACGAGATCACTCGTTTCGCTTTATTTGATCAGTTCCCATATACCCACCATATGGAATCGGGTGTTTTACTAGAACGTAAAATAAATACCTAAATACCTAAATACCTAAATACCTAAATACCTAAATACCTGCTTAATCGGATATGAAAATCAAAAAAGCGGTGTTGTGATACCACAACGCCGCTTTTTTGTATCTCAACTAATGAAATAGAACCTTACTTAGTTTCGACTTTATGTTGCAAGGCTTCAGCACCTTTAGCAACCATACGCAGTTGAAGTACCAGATGATCTGCTAATACTTTTCTATCTGCACGTTTCATATCTAAAGCCGATGCGCCAGCGTTAAACACTAACGTCACCAAAGCCTCAGCCTGAACTCTGGCTAACATTGGCGTTCGCCCTGCTGTGGCTTCAGTATAATGAGATAGTTCAGAGATAAAATGTTCTATTTCTCTTGCCACTGCTGCACGAAATGCAGCTGAAGTACCAGAACGTTCGTGCAAAAGAATACGAAACACGTTTGGATTTGACTCTAGCACTTCCACAAATGTGTCGACAGAAATACGAATAACACTGCCACCAGCTTCAGCACGTTGTCTTCCTTTGCGCATCATTTGTCTTAAGGTTAATCCACCTTCGTCAACCATTGTCAGACCTAACTCATTCATGTCTTTAAAATGGCGATAAAAAGAGGTTGGTGCAATCCCTGCTTCCCTTGCAACTTCGCGTAAACTCAAACTTGAAAAGCTACGCTCAGCACTGAGTTGATTAAAAGCGGCATCTACCAATGCACGACGGGTTTTTTCTTTCTGTAATGCTCTTACACCCATGTATAGAATCCATTTAGTAAATGTTAATGCACAGATAATACCGTTTTTATCAGAGAAACACAGCCCTTCAAAGCTTGACCACAGAATAAGGGTAAGTTAAATTGGCGTACAACTGTACGCCCAATAAGTTTTTTGGAACATCTTAATGAAAAAACCACCGATTATTTGGTTAAATACATCTCTTTTCGCACTCACCTTACTGGGTGCAATCACGCTAGTTCCTTGGCGTGGTATGACTCATGGCTTTGAAGCGATTGAATGGGTTGCCTTTGTTATCCTCGCTTTTGCTAGCGGTCTATCTATTACTGCGGGTTATCATAGATTATGGTCGCATAAAGCTTATAAAGCACATCCAGTGATGCGTTTTCTATTCGCTTTAGGCGGCGCTCTTGCACTGCAAAATAGTGCATTACATTGGTCTTCTGATCACCGTATTCACCATAAGCATGTGGACAATAACGATAAAGATCCTTATTCCGCTAAAAAAGGCTTCTGGTATAGCCACATAGGTTGGATGCTAAGAGAATACCAAGCCAGTCGTTACCACGATTACAATAATGTTCGTGACTTGCAAAAAGATGCCATCGTTATGTGGCAGCATAAACATTACTTGTCATTAGTGGTATTGATGAATATTGGCTTACCTGCTTTTTTAGGTTGGCTAAACGGCGACATTATTTCGATGGTACTCATGGCAGGCTTACTTCGCCTTGTTGTCGTACATCACTGCACATTCTTTATTAACTCACTTGCCCACATCTGGGGAAGCCAGCCATATACAAATAAGAATACCGCGCGTGATAATGGCGTTATCGCATTATTAACTTATGGTGAGGGTTATCATAATTTCCACCATATTTTCGAAAATGATTACCGTAATGGGATTAAATGGTGGCATTACGACCCAACCAAATGGTTAATCAAATCGATGTATTGGGCTGGGTTAGCCACAGATTTACGTGTGGTACCACAAGAACGTATTGAAAGTGCAAAATTGCAGATGCAGTTACTCAGGGCACAAGACAAAGTGGCTCATTTACCAAACTGTGATGAGATCATTGCGAATTTTCAAGCAGAATACGATCTAATGAAGCAACACTTAATGGAATATTACCAAGCTAAAAAGAGTTTGATTGAGGCCAAAAGTAAACAGCTGAGCTATCAACAGCTCAACTTGCAAGTTGAAGAGTTAAAAGCACGCTTGTTAGCTCAAAAGAAAAATTGGAATAACATTACTGCTGCTTATTAACACTAAGCGATTGTCATTAATGTGAAACGGCTACCTTGCAAGGTAGCCGTTTGTGTTTATGATGGATAATCGATGTTCATAACAGGTTATTCATTTCATGGCAGAAACCGATATTAAACTCACCGAATACAGTCATGGCGCAGGTTGTGGTTGTAAGATTTCCCCTCAAGTACTTAGCACCATTCTAGCCAGTGATATTCCAGCTTTTACCGATCCCAATTTACTTGTAGGCAATCTGAGCCGTGATGATGCCGCCGTATATCAGCTAAACCAAGAAACTGGGATTATCAGTACCACTGATTTTTTCATGCCGATTGTTGATGACCCTTTTACCTTTGGTCGTATTGCAGCCACTAATGCCATCAGTGATATTTATGCCATGGGCGGCACACCTATTATGGCTATTGCTATACTGGGCTGGCCAGTGAATACCTTACCAGCTGAAGTTGCACAGAAAGTCATTGAAGGTGGAAGAAAAGCCTGCGCTGACGCTGGCATTATGCTTGCCGGCGGCCACAGTATTGATGCTCCTGAACCTATTTTTGGATTAGCTGTCACTGGACAAATTCCACTGTCTAAACTTAAACGTAATGACCAAGCACAGGCTGGAGATAAACTGTATCTGACTAAGCCTATTGGCATCGGTATTCTCACCACTGCACAGAAGCAGAAAAAACTGGCTGAAGCCGATAGTCAGATTGCCATCAATGCCATGTGTCAGCTCAATAAAGTTGGCCAGAGTATCGCTAATATTAACGGCGTTAATGCATTAACCGACGTCACAGGTTTTGGTCTAGCAGGTCATTTAATTGAAGTATGCCAAGGAGCAAACCTCTCAGCGACATTGTCTTTTGAACAGATTCCACTTTTAGACAAAGCTGAACACTACCTGGATCTAGGTTGCGTCCCTGGTGGCACTCAGCGAAATTTTGATAGTTACAAACAACACCTCGGCTCATTATCAGATAAACAAAAAGCCATTTTATGCGATCCACAAACCAGCGGCGGCTTACTTATATCGGTATCAACCGCTGCAGAGCAAGCGCTCATTAGCTGTCTTTTAGAGCAAGACATAGCGCCTATTTGCATTGGTGAGCTATCGCTTACTGCTCCAACTTTACCTTTGCTGAACATACTCTAATGGCAGTAAATATGATTGCCGACAGCGAATATCAACGCATCTTCATAGAAGATGTGCCTTTACTTGATGTGCGTGCGCCTGTTGAGTTTATTAAAGGTGCATTTGGCCGTTCGACTAATATCGGACTAATGACTGATGATGAACGTAAACAAGTAGGCACTTGCTATAAACTACATGGCCAAGATACTGCGATAGCACTTGGACATAGTCTCGTTAATGGCAACACTAAACAGCAGCGCATAGAAGCATGGCAGCAATATATAGCTGCTCACCCTAACGCTTACCTGTATTGTTTTCGGGGTGGGCTTCGCTCGAAACTAAGTCAACAATGGATAAAAGAAGCCGGTATTGATATTCCGTATATTGAAGGCGGATATAAGGCCATGCGCCAATATTTGATTAAGACAATCGAACAGGCATCGACTGAACAACCTTTACTGATATTAAGTGGTATTACCGGCAGTGGTAAAACAGATTTATTGTTGCAACGTCATGAAGCAATAGACTTAGAAGGTCTAGCTAACCATCGTGGTTCAAGCTTTGGTAAAAATATTGACCCGCAGCCCACTCAAATTAACTTTGAGAACAATTTGGCGATAAAACTACTCAAGCAACAACACATAGCGAGTACTTTTACCTTGTTAGAAGATGAGAGCTACCTCATTGGGCGCTCAGCTATACCACAGGTATTCTATCAAGCCATGCAGCGTAGCCCTATCATAGTGTTGGAAGAGTCTTTTCAAAATCGCCTTAACCGATTACATAAAGCCTATGTCGCGGACAAATCAGCAGCATACATTAACCGTTTTGGCGCTGAAGCAGGTCAACATGCCTTTAGCGAATACTTACTGAATAGCGTAAATAGTATTAAAAAGCGCTTAGGCGGACAACAGCATGCTGAGTTAACGACCTTGATTGAACAAGCCATCAACAGTCAATTTAATCGTAATGACTTATCAGCTCACTTTGATTGGATAACCAGCCTTCTGCGTCATTACTATGACCCAATGTATCAATATCAATTATCGAAGAAACAGCAAAGAGTAATTTTTAGTGGTGACCATCAAGCCATTCATGATTGGTTATCTTCTAAAGGTCATTCGAATATTTCCTTATCACGCTAATATTCTAGCTAACATACAAAGAAAAACGCCCTTATTCATAAGGGCGCTTTATTCTATCCAAGGTCATTACTTTATAAGATCATTACTTTCTAACGGCATTGAATTAACCGCAGCTCTGAGGGCCTAGGCCTTAGTTATATCATCCGACTTCAAGCTTGCATTAAACAGTTCACTCACGTTTTGATGTAAACCATGTCGGCCTAACGTAACGCCGTCAACAGCTTCGCCTATATTCACTTCCACTTTCGACCAGAAACGCTTCGGACGTGTTGTTAACGCGTGCCCCCCTTTATGACTGAAGTAAGAGCCCCATAAGCCACTTAACGACATTGGGATTACTGTCACAGGGTCTTTTTCCAGTATTCGCTCAACCCCTGGTCTAAACTCAGCGATGTCTCCATCTACTGATAAACGTCCCTCAGGGAAGATGCACACTAACTCTTCGTTGTTCAAGGCATGATGAATTTGCTCAAATGCATTTTCATAGGTTGCTTTACATTTTTTCGGCGAACAAATTGGGATCACGCCTGCATGACGAAATAAGTACTTAAGTAATGGTATTTCGCTAATGGATTTATCCATTACAAAACGAATCGGTCGTGTAGAGGATCCCATAATAATTAACGCATCAACATAACTGACATGATTACACACAATAACCCCTGCCCCTTGCGCAGGAATATGTATCCGGCCATTCACCTTAACGCGATACATGAAGTGACTCAGTAAATAGCTAATAAAGCGCTGAGCAAATTCAGGGACCTGTGAATACACGTATAGTGCAACGACAGTATTCATCGCGGCCAGCAGCAAGAATAAATCTGGAATGCTCCATTCTAGTACGCCAAGTAAGATAATCGACAAGATGGCTGCAACAACCATAAACAACGCATTAATTATGTTGTTGGCTGCAATAGCTTGTGCACATTCATCTTTTGCGGCGCGTGATTGAATAAAAGCGTATAGAGGGACAATGAACAAGCCACCGCTAAGGCCAACCATAAACAAATCAGCCATTACCCTATAGTGCTGCGAGTCACTAATGAAACTACTAAAGCTATAAACAAAACTTAAATCTGCTGGAGCAGGCGGAATAGCAAAAATTAAATCCACACCAAATACGGTTAAACCCAATACACCAAAAGGTAAAACACCTAACTCAACATGACCGTAAGACACACGTTCACAAATCCACGAACCTACTGCGATACCAATAGAGAACAAGGCCAGTAGTAAAGACACGACTGTCGCATCTGCATGTAAGTGCAATTTGGCAAAATTAGGAAACTGGGTCAGGTAAGTCGCACCCAGAAACCAAAACCAACTGATGGCCAGAATAGCCATCCAAATACCTGGCGTTTTCCTCACTTTTGCAATGCTTTGCCATGTACCAGATAAAGGGGTAAATCTAATTTTATCGATTTTACCTTGTGGCGGTAATGCTGGAATTGCGCGACTGCAAAGGTAGCCAATAACTGATAATGTCACAACAATCGTCGCTGCACCGATTAAGCTATGGTCACTGGCAACAATTAAACCTGCTGATAATGTCCCGACTAAAATCGAAATAAACGTGCCCATTTCTACCCAGGCATTTCCAGTTACTAACTCACTTTCTTTTAACGTCTGTGGCAACAAAGAATACTTAACAGGGCCAAAATAGGCTGACTGACTACCCATCATAAAGAGCAGTAATAACATCACTAAATAACTTTGAGTCAAAATGGCCACCGCAGCGCAAGACATGATGATCAACTCAAGCAACTTGAGTCTGCGGATCAACATCGCTTTATCCATATTATCTGCCACCATCCCCGCATGAGCGGAAAACAAGAAAAATGGCAAAATGAAAACACCTGCAGCCAAATTAACAAACATATTGACGCTGATAGGTAGTTCACTCACTTGGCTATATGTCACCAGTAATAACAATACATTCTTATAGATATTGTCATTCAGTGCCCCTAAGCACTGCGTGACAAAATAAGGAAGAAAGCGTTTAGTTAACAACATGAAAGATCCTTTTCTTGAGTCATACCTAATAAATATCCATGAACATGACTACTGAGCATCGCGGGTAATGCGGTTTGATCAGTAAATAATTTTCCATCTATTCCAAGGCATGTTAATCCATGGATCCCGCCCCATAACACACGACTCATCATTATAATCTCTGCGTGATCTGCTTTTGGAAACAAGGCGGTTAGCTGCTCTGAAACTAAACTGAATAGCGTATCAATGGCTTGCTGATGATTTGATGACAGTGATACGCCTTCTGGCGCAGACAGTTCAAAGACCAGTTTAAAACAAACTCGGTGCTCGTTAGCAAACTGGTAATAGCGATGCGCCATGAGCTCAATTGAAGCTTGAGCTTGCTCGGTGGCGTGTATTGGCGAGTGATTATGATTTATTTCATCTGATGTCGATGAGGTTAAGTGCTCGAACAAATCAATCAATACCTGTTCAGATACCGATAATAATAACTGCTGATAGCTGCCAAAAATATTAATCAACGTACTTGGCGCATAACCAATATCGGTGGCGACTTTACGTAGACTCAAACTTTCAAGCGAGGCAATGTGTAGATACTGCATCACTGATTTAATGGCCATATCATGGATTTCACCATGAGTATGTTCTTTCCTTCTTGCCATCAGGTAACTCCATTTATGCGGTTAGTGTTGCTAACCTAACAACAAACAAAATAAAAAACAATGTTCACAATAAGTTTATTTTTAATCTTCTAATAAATATTATCGAAAAAATGACACAAAAAAGCCCTCAACAGAGGGCTTAGATGATGAAACGAGGCAACTGACTTTACACGATAATTAGGTGGTTAAAATATCATCCCACGCTAAACTCGGGCTACCTACAACAATAAAGTTAGGGTTTTCTAATGTTTCACGTTCATTGTAGGTCATTGGCTGAAGGTTAATATCCATTAATGCACCGCCAGCTTCTTCCAAAATAATCTGTGCTGCACCAGTGTCCCATTCACCTGTAGGTCCAAGGCGGACATAACAATCAGCTCGCCCTTCAGCCACTAAGCAACTTTTTAATGCCGCTCCACCTAACACCACGAGTTCGCAGCTGTTTGGATGACTTAATAACTTAAGCACTGACTGCGGATCTTGACGACGGCTAACTGCCAGTTTTAATCCTGATTCTTCAATACTATTAATTTGTCGGCTGGTAATACGCACTTCATTTTTGCTATCACGTTTATAGGCACCTAAGCCTGCAATGGCGTAGTAACAGACTTTCGTCATTGGCACATAAACGACTCCCATTACAGGACGGTTATGTTCTACCAGTGCGATAATAACGGAAAAGTCACCACTACCAGCGATAAACTCACCGGTACCATCTAAAGGATCAACCAGCCAGTAACGCTGCCATTCAGCACGTTCAGAAAAAGCAATATCAGCAGCTTCTTCACTAAGAATAGGAATATCAGGTGTCAACGCTGCTAAACCAGCACAAATGATCTCATTTGCTGCTAAGTCTGCAGAAGTCACTGGGGTATTATCTGATTTTATTTCTCGATCAAAATCACCTTTGACATAAATGTCGCGAATTTTTTGACCTGCCTCGGTGGCAATAGTGATGACTTGTTCAATTACTTCTTCTGGCTTCATAACGACTCCAATCGCCAAATAATACGCTGAATACTGTCAAGTTAGACCAAATTAAGGCATTTTTGTAGTTAACTTAGGCTAATATTTTGTTTTTATTTTACTTTATAACGACTACTTTGCTAAAAACTGCTGTGCAAGAAATAGCGCACTGACACTTCTCGACTCAGAAAAATCTGCATCATCGAGTAAGTTTTTCCACTTCTCTAACGGAAAAGGAATCACTTCTATTGGTTCTGGTTCATCACCTTCAAGGGTACTTTCATATAAATCTTCAGCGATGAAAATCTGCATCTTACTCGCAAAGTAACCTGGGGCTAAACTCAGTTCTTTTAATAAAGTCAGCTTGTTACTGGCAAAACCGATTTCTTCTTGCAGTTCACGGTTCGCAGCTTCAATCCCAGTTTCGCCTGGGTCGATTAAGCCTTTAGGAAAGCCGAGTTCATAATTATCAGTGCCTGCTGCATATTCTTTAGCTAACAACAACTTGCCTTCATGCACGGGAACAATCATCACCGCACCACGACTGCCGCCACTCATTCTTTCATATTGACGCTCAACACCATTGGAAAACTTAAGGTGGAGTTGTTCAATTTGAAACAAGCGACTTTTCGCTACAATCTCACGATGTAAGATTTCAGGCTTTTTATGTCGAGTTGTCATTAAGGCCTCATATATGACGAATTTACTTAGACAAGTTACAATCTTACTATCCTAGCTATATTCTACAACTGGAATTTTCATGTTTCCTTGGCATAAGATAGACACGGTTTTACTTGATATGGATGGCACTTTGCTCGATTTGCACTTCGATAACCATTTTTGGTTAACTTTAGTGCCACAGCAACTTAGCCAGCAAAGACAGATTTCTGTGGCGGAAGCACAGAAATTGGTTGAACAGTCATACCATAAAGTGGAAGGCACACTTGACTGGTATTGTATTGATTATTGGCAGCAACAACTTGGGCTAGATATTTTAACCCTGCACTATTCGCTGGTAGAACGTATTCAAATGCGCCAAGACAGCATGCCATTCTTACAAGCACTGCACAAAGCTGGCAAGCAGCGAATTTTAATGACCAATGCTCATCCTAAAAGCCTGGAATTGAAATTAGCACATACTGACTTAGCCCATGGATTAGATGCGACTTTTTCAAGTCACGAAACGGGTTACCCAAAAGAGCACCCATTATTTTGGCAGCATGCAATTAAGCAGTTTAAGTTAAATCCAAGCCGCTGCTTATTTGTTGACGATAACGAACATATTCTTGAGGCTTCAAAAAAGGCGGGGATTGGTTTTCAATTAGGTATTTCAAACCCCGACAGCAAAAAACCACACAAAGACTTTTTTGACTTCCCAGCAATTCATGATTATCAAATGTTGCATCAGGATTTATTAGGTTAACGCCGAGAATGACGATTGATGAGTGTGTCGCTCTCTAAGCGATAAGATCAAAAAAGGCATGTTATTCAACATGCCTTTTAAATTGCTATTTTACAGCTGTGGGATTACAACCCTGGAATCACACCATTATAATTAATTGGGTAATAGCCTTGGCTATCCTGTTTACCCAAAAATGATAACGCTTGGGTTAGATCTTCAGGCTGTTCAGGTGTTGGTTTAATTTTAGCACTGACCGAAAAACGGTTACTTTCACCCAATGTTGCAATACCTTCGATACCCATCTTGTTCATGCTATCGTCAGTATTTAATTGCACCATACCGTCAACACAGCTTAAACCCAACGCAATATCACCTAGCGGATATTTACCAAACTGGTTATTCACATCAATTCGATTTAAAAATAACTTACCTGATAACTGTTCACACCATGGTTCACCTTGCTCAAGACGTTCCACAATCAAGCTGACATCACCGGCGACTTTAGTTCTAAACGGTAGGCGAGCATTACCCAATAAAAATTGGTTAGGCGCTTCAAAGCGTAAATTATCAGCCGAAATCCCTGACAGAGACCAACTGATATCACCTTGACCACTGACTGGTGTCGCACGGCTACCAATTTGTAGATCAACATTGACGCTACCAATAAACAAAGCCCATGGGTTTAAATCCCAGTTCACTTGTTCGATTAGGCGTCGGTCAATAGACACAAGCTCAGCGCTGCCCTGCCACAAGGTGCCAGATACTCCGCTCACTTTGATATTATTTGGCAATGGCGCAATGCCTACAACCCAATTAGCTGGAATATACACCACCATGAAAATGAGGTAGATGAATACGCCAATTATAATTTTCTTAATCAAACTCACTACAATACCTGCTTACTTAGACAGCTGAATACGACGTACTTTGACAAAACCTGCAAGATCAGACTCAGATAAATCAACACTTTCAAGGGTTAAGCCTTTCTTCTCGACTAACTCATGTAAGTAATTCAACAAGCTGTCAAACGGAACATCATCCATCCACAATTGAATTTTATCGCCTTGTGGCTGCATCCGAGTAATCTCTAACTTATATTGACCCGCTAGCTGATTCACCACAGAACTTAAACTACCACTTGCAGTCGGTCTGGCCCCCGATTGCTTCAGACCTGCGATTTTATTTGCAGTTTGTTTTACATAATTTAATGTTTGTAATTCTGATTGGTGGCGCATTTCAGCATGTTCAGCCGCTGAGGATATTGGGCTCCAAATACCCCAATATAAAATACCAATAACAACAAACACACCACAGCAGGCAACTAACTGTTGCTCACGAAGCACTAAGCCTTTCCACCAGTTTTGCAAATTTTCCATCTTATTTGCCTCTCAATGTCAGGGTTGTATTCACTTCATCTTCACCGCTATTAATTGCGCCCATGTCTAAGTCGTAGCGCACTTCAACTAGCTCTTTAAACTTATCCACTTGATCATAGGTCTTAGCAGTGACCTGCATCCGCAGTTCATTGCGGTTGGCATCAAAACGCAATGAGTTTGGCTTTAAATCTGGTACTTGTTCAAATGAACCGCGTAAACCATCTAGCATTTCGAAGAAAGCAGCTCCACCGCCTTGCCCTTGCATGCTGCGAAGTTGTGAGTCCATTTGCGAGCGAATATTAACAATACGATTAACGTTCGGAATAACCCGTTTGAAAATAGCTTCACTTTCTTGTCTGACTTCAGCGCTTCTGTTTTCCAATTGATGGATAGTCAGGCCTTTATTCACTAGAGAAAGCACAATTGCAATGAATGCAATAATCGCGACATTTTTCCAAAGCATTAAATGTTTGCTGTACTCGCGTTTAGGTACATACACCCCACTCAGTAAGTTAACTGGTGATTGTAAAATACCTTTCGCTAACACCATCATAGGTAAATCTAGTGGTTTAGACTCAACTTCAGCATCCATGAAAACTAAATCTTCACTGTAGGCTGCGATACTGATTGGCGCTTCATCTTGTTGCTTTTCTGGCATCAGTTTTGGCAATGCAAAATCCAGCCATGTTTTCGGTAAGCTGACACCACTACCTTCGCCTGTGCGCAGTAATAATTCATCACCCATATCAAGTGCCGCCCAACGGCATTGCTCCAATGGCAATGCGAGACAGTCCGGCACAATACGTTTAACCTTAATGCCAGCGTCCATTAACCATGACATCCAATCTTGCATTTGCTCATGGGCAACAGCAATCACATTAAGCTGTTCGCCGTCTCTTGGGCCGACAACAAAATGCATATCTTCAACATCAGAAGCAATTGTTTCTTCCAGCATAAAAGGTAATGCCTTTAATGCTTGGCGCTGATTTTTTTCTGGTAATTCAATTTGCGTCAATGTCATGCTAGAAGCTGGTACTAAAACATCAACCGGACGATTACCTGCACGCTCAGTTAAACTGGTTAAGCTGGCAGCATCACTTAACTCACCTGAGGCAATGATCTCTTGCTCTTGTTCTGACCATACTAGCCAAGAACAAGGGCTTTCTAATGTTTTTCCTAATCGGATAAAAAGCCGTTCAGACACTGTTATTCTCCACAAGCTGCAATACCAACAAGGTTAATTGCAGCGGGTTGTTACGCTTATTCATTATTGCTGCCCGCCATATTGACGTGTCAGCACTTCAAATTTATTTCCGCTTCGCTGAAGTACGCTATCCATTCTAAAGGTGGCGTTATCCACTTTCGCCCCAGCCTTTAGTAAAAAGAAATTACTATCGACAACAATACTCGATTTCATATTGCTTTCCGTTGCTAAGCTCGCAAGGGTATTATTTTCCCAAAACTCAGCAGCAGTTTCGAAACCATCAGCTGGCCTTTGATTAATTAGGCTTTCAGCATCACTTTGGCTAATTTTATTTTCTAGCATACCCACCAACAATGCCGCCTGCTCAACTTCAATAGTATTGACGTTCAGTAACTGTTGGTTATTACCTGGAATCGCACAGATATAAGGTAATAACGTCATATACACTTGTTGGTTGTATCCCATCACAGCTCTAAGTTCGCTGCGATGATTCATTAATGTATTCGCGGCGCGGTATGGCACATTTCGTGATTCATACTCAGCATCTTCTGCGCCATATGGCATTGAAACGGTATCGTCGTCGATATAATCAACTAATGTATGAGTCAGCCTTTCTGCGCCAAAATCATCCATACCTAAGGCTACTAATAAGGATTTATACTGAGTCGCCGCTAAACTTAATTTAGGCTGTCCGTTTTCAACTTCTGTAGATGTCACCGACAATGCATTGATATTAAAACATGAACGCATATCCATGATTTCACCACCGATTTCACCGTAATCGGCAGGAAAAATCACATCGGCAAGTGCCCAGTATTGTTGGCGATGCACAGTACCATCGCTGTCTTCCATGTCTTGCTTTAAAATCTTTTTAGCTAACTCTTCAGCCGAAATAGCATACCAATAGGCTTGATCATATTGGGCCAAATTCAGGGTTCGTCGCATTGACAGTTGATTGCGACTCGTAATGTTTGTCGCAATAATCACTACCAATGCCACAATCAATAACACCACTAATAAAGCAACGCCACGTTGGTTACGAATGCCAGGTAATTGCTGCTTCATCATGTGCCATTACCTGTGCTACCCGTGCCACCTGAGCCATTATTGCCTGAACCACTGTTACCTGAACCACTGTTACCTGAACCATTACCTGTATTGGTACCATTATTGTTGTTGCCGTTGTTATTACCGTTACCATCGCTGCCGTCGTTACCAGAACCACTACTGTTACCACCTTTAGGTAACAAGAAGCGTCTTTCGATAATACCTAAGCCTTCAATTTCAAGTGTCATCGTAATGCCCTGGGGTAAAGATGATGCATCAACTTTTCTTTCCCACTCTGTACCGGTAAAAAATGAGTACTCAATCGAAATCACATCTTCAATGATCAAGCTTTTAAGCGGCTCTGCACCGACTTCAGGCTCAGGATATGGATAATACCAACGCTCTAAACGACCATCTTGAACAATATACGCAACAGACTGCAAGCTGCCACGAGGTAACATGCCATCAGGATTCAGCCAGCCTAAGCGGAAAAACACTAAGGCTTCAGTTTCTGAGTCCAGCATGTTGTCGCCGGTTTGAAATACTGATGTAGTGCGTTCACCATCTAGACCGCGCTGTGTTCTAGCGACTATTTGGCCTAAATCTCGTTCAATAATCCCAAAGCCTTGCTGTAAGGCTTTAAGTCGAACTGAAAATTCTTTGGTTGCTTCATCATTTTTCATTACTGTTGATAGCACGGCGTTTGCAGCCAAACCTATCATGGCAAAAATAGCAATTGAGATGAGCATTTCAAGCAAGGTAAAACCTACTTGACTGTGTTGTGGCTTAGCCTTCGTTGTGAACATAACTACTCACTTGGGCAACGGTGCGGTTAAACCTATCTTCATCACTGACTAAAACGCGAATCATTCTAAAATTATCGTCGGTGGTTTTAATCACTTCTTGACGCCAATACCAATCTTTTCCTGCCAGTTCAACTTGACCATTTTTAGTCCCGAGTTCAGGAAATTGTTGCAGCAAACGAGCTTCAACCATCTGATTACTCGCCACCCATTGCGCCAAGGTACGTTCTTCCAATATGGGGAGATTCGCCATTTGGTCGCCAATACTTTTGGTAACAGCTACAGCGGCAATAGAAAACACCGCTAATGCCACGATGACTTCAAGTAAGGTCATGCCTTTACTGATCTTCATCGAAACTTCCTATAGCCAAGCGACCCATAGCATCACCAACAACCAAGACTTCCACTTCTTTACCGTTTTCATCATCGGTTAAAAAGCTCAGCTCAAATGTCGACATTTCCCCACTTGGGAAAAGTAATATTTGTGGTTCAGGATTTTTCTTTTTGTCTTCTTTCGATTCATCTATCAGTGGCTCATCGAACCAAGATTCATCTTCTTCATCATCTTGCACAAGTGGCAAACCATCGAGCAATAAACTCATGCTGACGTCTTGTTCCATCTGCTGCGGTGCAAGCTGTCTATCACCTGTTAACGGCTCCCACTGACCTTCTTTGTAGTAGACGAACTGATATTCATCTTCTTCAACGACGATACCTAGAAATTGGCCACTAAGGATCGTTTCTTCAATAACTAATTCGGTCGTGGCAATAAACTTTCTGGCCGTTTTTGTTAACGCCTGCTCAGGTCCTGCAGTACTGGTCGTCATGGTCACTGCTGCTGCGGTTAACCCCATCAGCAGCGCCACAAGTAACACTTCTAACAGTGTGAACCCAGCTTGGCGTTTAACGTTCATTATGCGTTATCAGCTTAAACTTCCATTACTGGAAGTTTTGTAGGTTCCAGTTACCGATGTCATCTTCAGTACCAACTTGCCCGTCAGGACCTGCACTGAAAATATCGATTCGACCATTTTCGCCTGGGCTCAATAGGAAGTAATCATTGCGCCATGGATCCTGAGGTAAACGTTTTAGGTAACCATCTGGACGGTAGTTACGTGGTTCAGGTGAAGACGTTGGCTTTTGCACTAAAGCATCTAAACCTTGATCAGTCGTTGGATAAACACTGTTATCAAGACGATACATATCTAGGGCATTCTCTAATGCAACAATGTCAGATACTGCTTTTTGTAAATCAGCTTTATCTTTGTTACCCATAAGGTTAGGTACAACCATTGAGGCTAAAATACCTAAGATCACGATAACGACCATGACTTCTAAAAGGGTAAAACCACGTTGTTTACGATTGACTTGCATTGACGACTTCCTCCAGTGCACACCACATTGGCGTGACAAAAATAATATCTAAAAACTTGCGGCGCTAGCCACTAATCAAGTTATTCAATTCTAAAATAGGTTGTAAAATGGCCATCACAATGAATAACACTACCGAGGCCATACTCACAACCAACATAGGTTCAAATACACCTAAAGCAATGTTCACATTCGCTTCAAACTCACTGTCTTGGTTATCAGCAGCACGCTCCAGCATTTGCTCTAACTGGCCACTTTTTTCACCCGACGCAATCATATAGAGCATCATAGGTGGAAAAAGTTTAGTATTTGTCAGCGCAGCACCTAAACTTGTACCTTCACGTACTCTTGCTGTCGCATCATCAACAGCCGCGCGCACTTTCACATTGACTAATACTTCACTCGCAATTCGCATACCTTCAAGTAACGGCACTGAACTTGCCGATAAAATACTTAAAGTTCGTGCAAAACGCGCAGTGTTAATCCCTTTACTGACTTTACCGAGCACTGGCGCTTTTAACAGCCAAGTATCGAACACCATTCTAAAATTAGGTTTTTTCAGCATTTGTTTGAACAACACAAATGCGGCAAACATCAGTCCCAAGACGACTAAACCATATGACTGCACAAAGTCTGATGCAATAATCAAAAATTGCGTAGTGCCCGGTAACTCTTGGCCCATGTGCTCAAACTGGCCAACAACTTTTGGAACTACAGCCGCTAATAAAACAGCAATAACGCCGATAGCAACAACGGTCAGTACAATCGGGTAAATCATCGCCTGAGTAAGCTTAGACTTAAGCTGTTGACGACGTTCGGTGTAATCAGCGAGACGATTCAATACCACTTCTAAATGACCAGACTTTTCGCCTGACGCCACCATTGCACGGTATAGATCATCAAAAACATGGGGATATTCTGCGAGTGAATCAGCTAAGCTATAACCTTCAACAACCCGTGAACGTACAGCCATCACTAAGCTAGCAAGTCTGTCTTTTTCACACTGCTGTCCAACCGCTTTAAGCGATTCTTCAATCGGCAAACCCGCAGCAACTAGGGTCGCTATTTGACGGGTAATTAGGGCAAGTTCTGCCACCGAGATACCACGTTGGAATAATTTAAGACCACCCGTTTTCGCTTTCGCTTCTTTTTCGGCAACAGGTTGTAACTCAAGTGGCATTAAGCGTTGTTCACGCAGCTGACTACGCGCGTGACGCGCTGTATCTGCTTCAATCACACCTTTTTGCTGTTTGCCATTGCTATCAAGGGCTTTATATTCAAACGCTGCCATTGATTATTCCTCGCGAGTTACGCGCAATACTTCTTCTAAGGTTGTGACACCATCAAGTACTTTACTCATGCCATCGTGACGAATACTTGGGATGGTTTGACGAACATATTTCTCAATTGCAAGCTCACCACGACCGCCGTGAATTAACTCACGAACATTGTCATCAACCACGAGTAACTCATGAATACCAGTACGGCCACGATAGCCATTATTACCACACTCTTTACAGCCATTAGCGCGGTAAATAACGCGAGTATCATTGGCGGTCACGCCTAATAATTCACGCTCTCGCTCATCAGGTTCATGGGGGATCTTACATTCGTTACATAGAGTTCGAATCAATCGCTGAGCTAATACGCCCAACAAACTTGATGAAACAAGGAACGGTTCAACACCCATATCTTGCAAACGCGTAATCGCGCCAGATGCGGTGTTGGTATGCAGTGTTGATATCACTAAGTGACCGGTTAATGATGCTTGAACAGCAATTTGCGCGGTTTCTAAATCACGGATTTCACCAATCATCACCACATCAGGATCTTGACGTAAGATTGCACGTAAACCACGAGCAAAGCTCATATCGGCTTTCATGTTCACTTGCGTTTGACCGATACCTTCAAGCTCGTACTCGATAGGATCTTCAACGGTCAAAATGTTGGTATCTTTTGAATTGATCTCAGTTAAGCCTGCATACAAGGTGGTACTTTTACCAGAACCTGTCGGGCCAGTTACCAAGATAATGCCATGGGGTTTACGAATAATGGCATCGAACTGTTCACGAATCGATAATGTCATACCCAGTAATTTTAAATCGAGATTACCGGTATTTTTATCCAGTAGACGTAGCACAACACGCTCGCCATGACTTGATGGCATGGTTGATACACGCACATCGACCGCTCGACCTGCAATACGCAGTGAAATACGGCCATCTTGGGGCACACGTTTTTCAGCAATATCTAAACGCGCCATCACTTTAATACGCGAAACCAGCAGCGAAGACAGTTTACGATTTGGTTTTAACACCTCTTTTAATACACCATCAATACGGAAGCGGACAATCAATTGCTTCTCATATGTCTCGATGTGAATATCTGAGGCTTCTTCTTTAATCGCTTCCGATAACAAGGCATTAATTAACTTAATAATTGGTGCATCATCATCGCCTTCTAATAAATCTTCAGTTTGCGGCAGTTCTTCGGCTAGAGTGAATAAGTCCATCTCGTTGCCAATGTCTTCCATCAACTGCTGTGCTTCTGATGAATTTGCTTGGAAAGTTTGAGTTAACTTAGCTTCAAACTCATCAATCGGTAATTTACTTAGCACGAGTTCTTCACCAGCATAACGACGCACTTCGAGCATCGCATCTAATGGTGTTTCACTGGTGTAATACAATTTTAGTGCATCAGTTTCTTTGGCTAATGCCAAATTAAACCTGTGTGAAAAAGCAAAAGGTAAGCGCTCACGACTGGTTGAAACAAACACCTCATCATTGAGTTCATCTGCTTCTAAACCTAAGTCTGTTGACACTTTCGCCAATTGTTCAGTCATTTCTGCTTCACTCATTGGCGTTATCTTCTGATGCTTCTGCGTCTTCTTCAACCGATTCAGCTGCTTTGCTGGCTGCTTCTGTTGCAGCGCGATCTTTTTCCATGCTCTCGCTGATATGCTTCAATGCTGGATCCGAATCACGCATCTTAGTTTCTAAGTTCTTACCTTCTTTATAACGATTTAAGACTTCGTTAACTTCATCAGGTAAGTAAGCCTCTTGATCCCATTCATCAAGTATTGGCACATCAGTATTTGGCATTAAGTTAACACCACGTTCTTGTTGTTCGATTTGCAATGCGCGGAAGTAGTTATATTTACGTCCCGCAATACCTTCCATAGTAATACCATCACGAATAATCGTAGGCTTGATAAATACCATCAGATTTTTCTTTTTCACGCCACTTGAAGATGACTTGAATAAATGACCAATAATCGGTAAATCACCTAAGAATGGTACTTTTTGAACCGACTCTTGGGTTTCTTCATTGATCAAACCACCTAAGACAACGATTTGCCCCGAATCGGCCATCACAGTAGTGGTTAAGCGACGAGTCGCAAACGTCACATCGACACCCGTTTTACCGTTAATCCCTGAGACTTCCTGCTCAATGGTTAACTTAACAGCATTACCCTCGTTGACTTGTGGTACCACTTTAAGTTTTACGCCGACTTCTTTACGTTCAACCGTTTGGAAAGGGTTAGAGTTACCATTACTTGAGTTTTGGCTACCCGTTAGAATTGGCACTTCATCACCAACAATAAATGAAGCTTCTTGGTTATCTAGTGTTGTGATAGAAGGTGTAGCAAGTACGTTTGATTTAGTATCACTTGATACTGCTTGTACTAATGCGCCAAAATCACCAGCGGTAACGCCCCACGCCATGCCATTCACTTTACCTAACGCTTGCGCCAGTAAGGTAATGTCACCACGGGTATCAGGGTTTTCGGTACAGGTACCATTTTCAGTACAGACTGTGGTGCCTTCTTCGCCTTGAGCTTGCCAAATACCCGCACCAATTTCACCGATGGTAGGGCCTAAGTTATTAAACTGGGTGCCACCACCTGCGGCAGTTGCCCACTGCACACCAAAACCAACATCATCACCTTCTGAGACTTCAACAATAATCGCTTCGACTAGGACTTGTGCACGACGAATATCTAATTGGTTAACGACACTTTCAATGGTGCGCATTTGATCTGGTTCAGCGCTGATAACTAATGCATTAGTATCAACGTGAGCCATGATATTAATTTCTTTACGGCGCTTATTGCTGCCACTCTGGCCAGTATCCTGGTCGCTTTGTAGTTGCTCAGCAAAACCTGTTAATACTTCAACTAAATCTTCAGCCTTAGCGTAACGTAAGTAACGGACTTTGGTATTACCTGTTGTAGCTTGCTCAGCATCAAGACGGCGGACCAATTCGACTACACGCTGACGGCTTTTTTCATCACCACTCACAACCACGGCATTGGTTCGTTCATCAGCAACCACTTTAGGTGCTTGGCCTGGCATTTGTGCTTGGTTAGCTGTTGAGCGGTACAAAGTATCAATAATACGAACGATTTCGCCTGCTGATGCAAACTCAAGCGATACTACCTGTACTTCCGTATCACCTTGTTTATCTACACGGCGGACGATTTCGACTAGTTTATTTACGACTGCAGCACGACCTGAAATCATCAATACATTTGATGGGTCATAATTTACAACGTTACCGCCACCCGCATTATCATTTAGCTGACGTAATAACGGCGCAAGTTGTTTAGCTTCGGTATTATAAAGGGCCACAATACGTGTAACCATTTCATCACCTAAACCAGGCTTAGCATCATCGGCCACACGGATAGCTGCGGTTTTCGCATCTTTATCCTTGATGACTTTAATAACACGGTTTTCCATTTCGACAACGGCATAACCATAAACTTGCAATACGTTGAGGAAGAATTGGTAATACTGTTCATCATCCAATAAGTCGTAACTACGGACGTTAATTTTGCCGCGGACAGTTGGATCGACAATAATCGTTTTATTGAGGTTCTTACCTACAATATTAATGAATTCTTGAATATCTGTGCCTTTAAAATTGGCAGCATATTGCTCCGACCAAGCCGCTTGAGAAGCAAGCATTGCTATACCAGCAACCATCCCTGCTAATAACTTGCGTCGAATTCCATAACTCTTCATTATTTTCAATCCTCTACTGCCTAACTATTCTGGCAAACTAAAAATTATTTCTACTAACTGTCCATCACGTTCAACCATGACGCCGACTTCTGTTAATTCTGGTAATTGCGCCATAACTTCTAATGATTGTCCCATGTCGGTCAAATCATAGCCGTTGATGGATTTGGCTAAATCATTTGCTTTAAATCCCGCAGCCGCAAATAAAGATTTATTTTTACCTGGGTTGAGGCGATAGCCGCTGACACCGTCGGCGCCGCGCACTGGAGAAATGGCTAGATAGTCAGTCAGCTTTCCTGGATCAGCTAATAGTTCATCACGTGAATCACTGATTTGCTGAGCAACCTCGGCATTTTGACGACGATCGTCACGCTGTACTTGACGGTCTTTTTTGGCTTGCTGTAATGACTGGTTAGCTTGGCTTTGGGTGGTATAATTTAAACCATCCAACATTAATGTCTCATAACGGCCAGCATTAGTAATGATGATACGGTCGGCATACACTTCTTTCAGCGAAGCAGAAGTGCCTTTAATTTTGTCACCTAAGCCGTAAGTTTCTTGATTACCTTTTGATTCAATGACAGCAAGACCGTTGGTATCAGAAGTAGAAGCCACCACCCCCGTCAATAAAATAGAAAGGTTAGTTTTAGGTGCATCAGTAATTTGTTCAACTGGAGCAGGTTTATTAGGGCGGCCATCTGCATTGGCGTCTTTTTCGCCAAATAATGCCAATCGCTGGACACTACTTAGCTCAACCCGTTTAGCGCTTGCTACCGAAGTTGGCGAAGGTTGCCATGCAACTGCCTGAGAATTTACTGGCATTAGCTTCCAGGTAATCTGCGCTGTCAGTAATAGCACAATCACTAATCCTAACCAGAATACAGCTGTGCTTAATGGCTTTTGGGGGATTCCCGCAGCCTTCGTTATAATTTTATCTAATACATCCATATTCGGCTTTGACCCTCTAGCAGGTCGCTGTTCTAATTCTGTTAATTTAGGAAATACTGCATCATGCTAACCCAGCCAGCTTATTGCAACAAGCCCATAGCATATGGATTGGCGAAATTGCACCGAATATGCTACATTTGCGCGCCTAAAAAGGCTGTGAGAAACGCCACGATATTGGGCTCTCGCCTGCATTTTACACGTTAAAAATGTCAACGGTGTGAACTCGTACCACTTTTGGGGGTGTTAGATGAGCCAAGCTCCATCTAAAACAGTGACTGTTCGACTCGACAAATGGTTATGGGCGGCGCGTTTTTATAAAACACGCTCATTAGCAAAAGAGATGATCAATGGCGGAAAAGTGCACTATAACGGTCAACGCGCTAAATCCAGCAAACAAGCTGAAGTGGGTGCCAAGATACGTTTACGTCAAGGCCATGATGATAGGGAAATAATTATTGCTCAGTTGTCGGAACACCGACAAGGGGCTGCTGTAGCGCAAACGCTATACGAAGAAACAGCTGAGAGCATTAGCAAAAGAGCGTTTAATGCCGAAGCCAGACGTTTGAATATATTGAACAATCCCGCTCCAGAAAATAAGCCGGATAAAAAACAACGTCGCCAACTTATTCGCTTTAAAGATCTATAACGATAGTTAAAGTACAACAAACGAGATAAAACATGAGCAAAGATATATTACATCGCTACTTATTTGATAATGCCGATGTCCGTGGTGAAATGGTTCAACTTGAAAAAAGTTATCAAGAAATCCTATCAGCACATGAATACCCAAAGGCACTCCAACTGATAATGGGACAGCTTATGGCTGCAACATCATTATTGACTGCCACCATCAAGTTCACTGGCGACATCAGTGTGCAATTGCAAGGTGATGGGCCTGTTTCTGTTGCTGTGATTAATGGCACTAACTTGCAAGCTCTTCGTGGTGTTGCTCGCTGGAATGGTGAGTTTTCTGATGAAGCCTCTTTAAGTGATTTGTTCGGTAAAGGTGTGATGGTGATTACCCTGACGCCTGATGAAGGCGAGCGTTACCAAGGTATTGTGTCATTAGATCACGATAATCTTGCCGCTTGTTTAGAAGAGTACTTTAACCAATCAGAGCAATTGCCAACACGCATTTCATTATTCGCTGATGGTAAGCAAGCTGCGGGTATGTTGCTACAAGTGTTACCCACTCAAACTGAAGAAAACGAAGACTTCAACCACTTATTGGCGCTCACTGAGACCATTAAGCAAGAAGAGCTATTTACGTTAGAGGCTGAAGACATTTTACATCGTCTTTATCATCAAGAAGATGTGCGTCTGTTTGATCCTGTAGACGTTAGCTTTAAATGTACTTGCTCAAGAGAGCGAAGCGCTAAAGCACTCGCTACGATTGAGCAAACTGAAGTGGAAGAAATTCTAGCTGAAGAAGGTAAAATCGAAATGGGCTGTGAATATTGCCCGCAAATGTATACCTTCGACAGCATCGATATTGCTGCAATTTATGCGGGTAACTTAGATGCTGGAAACAGTAACAACTGATCAAACCTACACAATAACTTTCAAGAAAAAGCGCCTCAGGCGCTTTTTTTATGTAAAAAATCTATCTTAAAACTAAAAAACCAGCTCAAATTACAAAAAAGTTACCAAACTGTTGGTTACCTGTTTTGTTTATTACGTTACAATGGCTTTGCTAAATTAGTTTTAGCATAAGCAAGCGAGAAAGTAAGTCATCCCAACTATAAATCGGCAATATAGACCGATAAACGACCTATTTACAACGGAGAAGCACCCGATGACAGATGGAACAAACAGCGTACACTTCAACCTTACTAGCGCTGAGTTAATTGAACTTGCTTTACAACGTAATGAAGGGCAGTTAACCGCCAATGGCGCATTAGTAGCAAAAACAGGCGAACGTACTGGTCGTTCCCCTAATGATCGTTTTATTGTTCAAGAAGCCAATACTCAAGATGATATTGATTGGGGCTCAGTCAACAAAGGTATTGCTGCAGATACTTTTGATGCACTTTGGGGCCGCGTTGAAGCTTATCTATCTGAGAAAGACATATTCGTATCTGAGCTAGAAGTAGGTGCTGACGATGCGCACTACCTTCCCGTTCGAGTCACCACAGAATATGCATGGCATCAAGTTTTTGCGCGTAACTTATTTATCACTCCAGAGCAGTTTAACCGAGGCGATAAAGACGTTTGGCAAATAATGAATGCGCCTGAATTTGTTTGTGACCCTGCCCGCGATGGCACTCATTCTGATGCGGTTGTGATGATCAATTTTGCCGACAAAAAAGTCCTTCTAGCTGGACTTAAGTATGCCGGCGAAATGAAAAAGTCGATGTTCTCGGTACAAAACTTCTTATTGCCAGCTAAGGGCGTGCTTCCTATGCATTGCTCTGCCAATGTCGGTCATGATGGTGATACCACATTATTCTTTGGTTTATCAGGTACAGGTAAAACTACCTTATCTGCTGATCCAAAACGTTTTCTTATTGGCGATGATGAGCATGGTTGGGCTCCCGGCGGTGTATTCAATATCGAAGGCGGCTGTTATGCAAAATGTATCGACTTAAGCCAGAAGAACGAACCGGTGATTTGGGATGCGATTCGCTTTGGTACGGTACTTGAAAATGTCATGTTAGATGAACAACGAGTGCCTGATTATACGAATACAACATTAACAGAGAATAGCCGCGCAGCTTACCCGTTAGAGCATATTGCTCAGCGTAAAGAAGAAAACCGTGGTGCTGAACCCAACTCAGTGGTGTTTTTAACTTGTGATGTCTCTGGTGTATTACCACCAGTGTCAGTGTTAACTAAAGAGCAAGCGGCTTATCACTTCTTGTCGGGTTACACAGCAAAAGTGGGCTCTACTGAAATGGGCTCAACTTCAGCAATTCAATCAACGTTCTCAACTTGCTTTGGTGCGCCTTTCTTCCCACGCCCTGCTGGTGTGTACGCAGAACTATTAATGAAGCGTATTGAGTCATTTGGTAGTCGTGTTTACCTAGTAAATACTGGTTGGACTGGCGGCCCTCACGGCGTTGGTAAACGTTTTGATATTCCAACCACTCGTGCAATTGTTGATGCGATTGTCAGTGGCGAGCTAAAAGATGTTGAAACTCAGCATATTGATAAACTGAACCTCGCTGTACCTGTAACGGTTTCAGGCGTTGATACTCAATTGCTCAACCCAGTAAATACTTGGGCTGACAAAAATGAGTACGCAAAATACGCCCAGCAATTAGCCGAAGAGTTCACAGCGAACTTTGCTAAATATCAGGTATCGGATGCAATCAAAGCCGCTGGACCTAATAGCTAGCACATTGATGCTGTAATACGCGTCAATATATGATTGCGCCAACACAAAGCCTCAAGTGACATTGAGGCTTTTTTATTTTATCCCTTTGTTCAAAATTGTTACATTTTAAACAGTAATATTATCAATTACCTCTCGCTAAGCCCTTGTCTCTCTTCCTATTTGATTTAATATAAAACGACATTCTATTTGCTCACACATAGGGATATCTATGCGCCGCGCCATACTTGCCAGTTTAATGATCAATTCGCTATTTTCTTTTTCTAGTATGGCCGAAACCTCAGAGCAAGCCTTAACAGAATTACCCAGTTTAGCTTCCCACCCATTTATCAATGATGAGATTTTACCACCGATTCAATCGTGGCAAGGGCAAAGTGAAGCGCTCATTTTAGATGCCTCATCACCTTGGTCAACGCCATTTGAGCAAAATGGTTTAACACATAGTCCTGATTACGAAGCCACCCATCAATGGCTAAATAAACTTGTTGATAGTAGTGATTTGTTATCACAAGTCTCGATTGGTAAAAGCCCTCAAGGTCGTGATATTTGGATGGTCGTGGCATCAGAATCAGGAGCGGCAACACCGGAGGCACTCTCAGAAAGCAATAAGCCCACCATTTTAGTCCAAGCTGGTATTCACTCTGGTGAAATTGACGGAAAAGATGCGGGGATGATGCTGTTACGGGATATGACTCAAGGCGATAAGCAAGCTTTGCTTGATAGAGTGAACCTGTTATTTGTTCCAATTTTAAGCGTCGACGCCCATGAGCGAAGTGATGAGTACAACCGTGTAAACCAGCGTGGCCCTGTCGATATGGGTTGGCGCACCAATGCTAGAAACCTAAATTTAAACCGTGATTACGCCAAACTAGATACGCTAGAATTACAGCATATGATCCGTGCCATCAATGTGTGGCAACCTGACTTATATATTGATGTTCATGTCACTGACGGTATTGATTATCAGTACGATGTCACCTTTGGCTATAACGTAAAACAAGGCTACAGCCCTGCAAGCTTTGAATGGTTAGAAAAGTATTACCGCCCAGAAGTTGAATCTGCACTGACAGATAATGGCCATGTCCCTGGGCCTTTAGTGTTCGCGTTAGACAATACTGACTTGTCAAAAGGCTTATCTTATTGGAATCCAAGTCCTCGATTTTCAAATGGTTATGGCGATGCACGCCACTTACCCACCATTTTAATTGAAAACCACAGCTTAAAACCTTTTAAACAAAGAGTATTAGGCACATACGTCATGTTAGAGCAAACCCTTAAAACGGTGGCAAAGCATGGCACAAAATTAAAAGCGGCGATTTATGAAGATAAGTACCAACGCCGACAACAGATCCCATTAACCTGGAATACAGTTGAGCAGCCCGGTTGGGATTTCAAAGGCATTGGTTATTCGCTTGAAGCCAGTGAAATTAGTGGCACAGAGGTAGTGCGCTGGAATGGGCAACCTAAGCTTTACCCTAACTTACCAGTCATGGGTAATACCGAAGCGAATGTTATGACTCAACGCCCTAAATACTATTATGTACCTGCCCAGTGGCACCAAGTGATTGAGCGCCTATCGATTCATGGCGTCAGAATGACGCCACTGACTGAAGCTAAAACGCTCAAACTAAGCCAGTATCAATTTGCAGAGCCGACATTTAATCAAAAAGATTATGAAGGCAGACAACGCGTCAAAGCCACCAGCAACAAAGTGAATATTGAAACAACATTACCTATTGGCACGATTCAAATTGCAACCAATCAACCATTAGGTGATTTAGCAATTTTATTACTTGAACCACAATCTGCCGATTCGTTTTTCCAATGGGGCTTTTTCAATAGCATCTTCACTCGTACTGAGTACATCGAAGATTATGCTGTAGAGCCACTCGCAGCAAAAATGTTAGCAGAAGATGAAGCCTTAGCGGCAGAGTTTAAAACTGCATTAGAAGATGAAAGCTTTGCTAATGATTCAAAAGCAAGACTGCGCTGGTTTTATGAAAGAAGCCCTTATTACGATAATCAATATATGAAATACCCTGTGCTACGTTCACGATAATTAACTAAACAAGACCAAATGACTAAAAAGCCACCTGAAGATAATCTTTAAGGTGGCTTTTTATTGGCTTTAGCTTCACAGGTTAATTAATCCGTTTGATAATCTGCGATCAAGGCGAGTTTTTTAGCCCGAGTGAGCTTTTTAACCGCTAACTCACGTTTTGTCGCTAAGCTTCTGTCTGCGACACTTTCTTGATAGACCAGAGTTAATGGCCCTTTGCCTTTAAGGTATTTGGCTCCTTTTGTGCCACCAGCCTGATGTTCAGCAAAACGTCTTTTAACATCAGTGGTAATGCCTGTATATAAATGGCCGTTATGGCATTTCACCATATAAAGAAACCAGTCGTTCTTTTTCGATACAGGCTTGATTACAGGAACCTCTGCGGAAACCTTTTCGGAAACC